>CAKRLC010000020.1 GCA_934358955.1 uncultured Roseburia sp.
GAATCGAACCAGAGACACAAGGATTTTCAGTCCTTTGCTCTACCAACTGAGCTAACTGGGCTTGTTGCTCACAACAATAGCTATTCTAAAGGAAATAGCTATTGTTGTCAAGAGAAAAATGAAAAAAGAATAAAAATTTGTCCGGTGTCTCGCAATTGCTTTAAAAATCAGATATAATAGAGAACATGAATGAATATCGAAGGAGAAGAAGAATGAACGAAAAATTAGTTATCATACCCCGAAAAAATACAGGTGGACATAAAGCCGCTACGATTCTCTTTTTTGTTCTGACCTGTTTATGCCTGATCATGGCAATGTTCGTGACACCGATCAGGTTTTTTGTGCCAACGGTTATTTTTGGCATTATCTGGTATCTGTTTGCATTCCGCAGTGAGGTGGAATATGAATACACTTATTATGATGGTGAGCTTCATTTTGCAAAGATCAGTAATAAAAGCAGACGTAAAAAAATAGCAGATATCAATATGGAAGATGTGATACTGATCGCACCAAAGGGGGACAGAGGCGTATATAAATACGAAAATGACAGATCTATTACATGCAAAAATCTGACTTCAGGAAACACAGCTACCGGGATTTATGAACTGATATGTAAAGGCGAAAGCGCGGTCACAAGGTATGAGTTTGAACCGGACGACGCGATGTTAGATGCAATTGCAGTGAAATATCAAAGAGTGATCACACGATAAAAAAGTCAGGGAGCTGACGCAGGATATATAAGAAAAAGGCTGTTGTACTGAGAAATCAGAACACAGCCTTTTTCTTCCAGACGTTCCCGGAAAGGAAAGAATATGAAGTTTTTTCATATTTCAGATTTACATATAGGAAAACAGCTGCACCGCTATAATCTGCTCGAAGAGCAACGGCATATCCTGGATCAGATTGTTGCATATGCCAGAAAAGAGCAGCCGGATGCAATCCTGATCGCAGGAGACCTGTATGATACACCGGTCCCATCAGCAGATGCAGTGTCTGTTTTTGACAGATTCCTAACAGATTTAAATACAATGGAACCGGCAACAACCGTCTGCCTGATCGCAGGAAATCATGACAGTGCAAAAAGAATTGATTATGCCAGCAGTATTTTAGAAAAACACCGTGTTGTGATCGCAGGAATGCCACCGGTATTCGAGACAGAGTATGTGAAAAGAACAAAGCTGTCAGATGAGTATGGAGAAGTAGAGATTTACCTGCTTCCGTTTGTAAAGCCATCTTATGTAAAATGGCTGTCTCCGGAAGAACCATTAAGCTATGGGGAAGCTGTGCGGAAGTTACTGGAAAGGGAAACGATTGACCGGTCAAAAAGGAATGTGATCGTGAGCCATCAGTTTTATACGTTTTCGGGCGAAGAGCCAAGGACCAGTGAATCGGAGCTTCATATGATCGGCGGGATTGAAAATGTAGATGCATCTGTTTTGGAACCGTTTGAGTATGCGGCACTGGGGCATATTCACAGGAAACAAAGGATCGGAAAGGAGTGCTGGCGTTATTCCGGTACACCGCTGCAATACTCAGTCAGTGAAGCGGAAGATGAAAAAGCAGTGACAGTCGTGGAGTTAAAAGAGAAGGGAACAGAACCTATCTTACGCACGCTGCCGCTTGTACCACTTCGTAGCGTGAGAAAGCTTACAGGAACTTTTGAAGAGATATTGCATGCAGCCGGGGAAGAAGTCTGCCATGATTATGTAAGTATTACACTGACAGATGATGTGGAGGCTTACCAGCCAAAAGAGCGGTTAGAACAGGTATACGATCATATTTTGGAAATCAGGATCGATAATGAACGCACAAGAAAGCTGCTGGAATTTTCAGAGGAAGAAATGGAAAGCCTTCATCCATATGATGCATTTGTGAATTTTTTCCTGGAAATGAACGGAAGAGAGATGACGGAAGAAGAGGATGAAATGCTGCGGGAAATGATAAACAGGGAAGCTGAGGTGATGGAATGAAACCGTTGAGATTAACAATGTCAGCATTTGGTTCGTATGCAGGGAAAAACGAGATTGATTTTACAGACCAGCAGAGGGGTATTTTTCTGATCACCGGAGATACCGGAGCAGGAAAAACGACAATTTTCGACGCGATCACTTATGCACTGTATAATCAGACAAGCGGTGGTGAGAGAAATGGCAATATGATGCGGAGCCAATATGCCCGTCCGGAGACGCAGACGTTTGTGGAGCTGGAATTTTCACATCGGGACCAGATTTATACCGTTCGTAGAAATCCGGATTACCGGATTGAAAAAACATTGAAAAATGGCAAGCAGAAGGAACAAAAAGTAGCGCATAATGTGGAATTGACTTTGCCGGATGGAAGTGTGTATCCGGAAAAGAAAGCAGCGACGGATGCAAAGATCATAGAGATCATAGGACTTACTGCAGAGCAGTTTGCACAGATTGTAATGATCGCGCAGGGGGATTTCTTAAAGCTGCTTTATACAAAGTCAGACGAACGGAAGATTATTTTTTCAAAATTATTCCATACGGATATTTATTGGAAAATTCAGGAGAGCCTTCGAAGAAAATCGGCAGAGATGGATGCGAAGATCCAGGAAAATGAGAGGGCATTTGAACAGGAGCACGGACGGATCATTACATTGCCTGGGGAAGAAGGGCTTGAGC
This sequence comes from uncultured Roseburia sp., assembly GCA_934358955.1. Taxonomy (GTDB): domain Bacteria; phylum Bacillota; class Clostridia; order Lachnospirales; family Lachnospiraceae; genus Roseburia. The sequence goes on from CAKRLC010000020.1 coordinate 2,646, forward strand.
TTCCAGAACTCGTAGAAAGAGACAGACAGCTTGAAAAAGAAGCTGCAAAAACGATGAAAGAACACAGGGAGAAGCTGACGGTTCTTTCAAATCAGATCCAGGCAGCAGAGGAAATAAACCGGCTGTTTATGCAGCTTGAAAAAGCAAAAGAGGCAGAAGCGCAGCTTGCGGAGGAAAAAGAATTATCCGGGCAGAGAAAGCAGCAGCTTGCCCAGGCAAAGCTTGCAGAGAAAGTGCAGCCTGTAAGACAGATTCTGGAAAACAGCAAAGTGCAGATGATCCAATGCGGGCAGGCGATAGAAAAGCTTTCCGAACAGGTTACAAAGCAGGAAATACAGCTTCAGAAAGAAGAACTTGGCCTGGCCAAAAAAGAACATGAGGTGCAGGAAGAAACGGGAAATGCTGCAAGGGAGATGCTGGAGCTTGAAGAGGCATTTCCGGATTATGAGAATTTACAGACGGCTTCCGCAGAGCAAAAAAGAATCCAAAAAGAGCTTTCCTGTCTGCAGGAACAGTATGATGCCATGATGTATACAAGACTCTGGAGAATGGAGAAGCAGCGTCAGGAGATAATACTGGCTGAGAAACGGATGGAGCAGGCAAAACTGCACTGGGAAGAAACAGCAGCTGAAGCTGTCAAAAAAGCAAAGGCATATGAATGGACATACCGGACGTTTTTGGAGGAACAGGCAGGGATCCTTGCTGCTGGTCTGCAGGCGGATATGCCATGTCCGGTATGTGGATCAAAAGCGCATCCGTCTCCTGCGGTATTGTCTGAAAATGCAGTGACAGAAGCGCAGGTGGAGCAGAAGAAAGCAGACAGAAGCGCGGCAGAGGAAAAGCGGGATGTGGCATACCAGAAATTCGAAGACAAAAAGAGCCGGCTGCAGGATGCCAGGACGTGGCTGCAGCAGCTGGAGGCAGAGTTTGAGCTGATCGCAGGTGATCAGGCAGCCTTTTATTGCCAAAAAGTGCAGGAGGCGGGCAGCCTGGAGGAGTTGACCGTAAAAGATCCGGCAGAGAACGAAAGTGAAACGGTAACAAGAGAGAGTCTGGCAGAAAAGCGAATGGAACTGGAGAACAGCCGGAAAGAAACAGAACGGATCCAGGGCAGGTTAAAATATCCTTCGCTGGAGAGCGCAAAAAAAGCGTATGTACAGCTACAGGAAAAAACAGAGAAATTGAAACAACAGTTAGACGCACAGCGAGTGCTGACAAATGGATTAAAAGAAGAGATCCACACAAAGAAAGGCCAGTTGCTGCAGGAACAGGGAAAACAAAAAGAGATCGAAAAAGAGCTCGCAAAAAATCAGAAGAATTATGAAAACAGCCTGAAAAAGAATGGATTTGACTCAGAAGAAGCATACATGGAGGCGCTTCTTACAGAGCGGACAAAGCAACGGATTGAGAAGGAGGAGCTGTCTTACCGGGAACAGTGCCTGAAAATACAGACGCAGAAGCAGCTTTGGGAAAAACAGACAAAAGGAAAAGAACAGCAGGATACTTCTGAACTGGAAGCTTTGGCAAAAGAGGAAAAACAGGCAGCGGAACTGGCTGAAAAAACACGTCTGCAGCTGCATACTGCTTATGTTAATAATAAGGATGTCCTGGAAAAAGTCGGATTTTATCTGGAGAAAGCAGATAAACTGGCGAAAGAAGACCAGATAGTAAAAAGTCTTGCAAGAACAGCAAACGGACGGCTTCCCGGCTCTGCAAAAATTGATTTTGAGACTTATATTCAGAGGCAGTATTTCCGGCAGATTATCAGGGAAGCAAACAAACGCCTCTTGACGATGAGTAATCATCAGTTTATGCTTAAGTTAAAAGAAGAGGCAAATACAGGAAAAAAGACAAATGAAGGTCTTGACCTTGCAGTATACAGTCTGATCACAGACAGTGAACGTGATATTAAGACATTGTCAGGCGGAGAAGCTTTTCTGGCAGCACTTTCGATGGCGCTTGGTTTATCAGATATTGTAGAACGGAGCGCAGGCGCGATCCACCCGGATATGATGTTCATTGACGAGGGATTCGGTTCCCTGGATGCGCAGGCACGCGCGCAGGCAATCGAAGTATTGCAGGAACTTGCTGGCGACAGCAGGATGATCGGAATCATCTCACATGTGACTGAATTAAAAGAACAGATTGACTGCAAGCTGCAGGTGACCCGCTCGGATAAAGGAAGCAGGGCTTTCTGGATGGAAGCCTGAGGCCTGACAGTCAAAACAGAAAGAAAGCAGGAAATAAAAAATGGACAGGGTGCAAAGACCGGTTGGCGTATTTGATTCCGGCGTTGGAGGAATCAGTGTGTTACGGGAATTGGTGGCATTGATGCCAAATGAAAATTTTATATTTTACGGGGATTCAAAAAATGCCCCTTATGGAACGAAATCGCTTGAGGAGGTGCAGAAGCTGACCTGTGCAGATGCAGAGTATCTGATCGGGCAGGATGTAAAAGCTCTGGTCGTGGCATGTAATACAGCAACCAGTGCGGCAATCCGGATCCTGAGAAAAAAGTATCAGGAACAGATGCCGGTCATTGGAATTGAACCTGCATTAAAGCCGGCAGTTTCCGTTAAAAAAAATCCAAGGGTGATCGTGATGGCAACACCGATGACGCTTAGGGAAGAAAAGTTTCAGAAACTATTGGAAAAATTTACAGATCAGGCAAAAATCATAAGTCTGCCATGTCCGGGGCTGGTTGAATTTGTAGAACGTGGAGAATTAGAAGGCAAAGCATTAGAAGAATTTTTGGAAAAGCTGTTTCTTCCTTACAGGGAAGAGCCAATCGATGCAGTTGTGCTGGGCTGTACCCATTATCCTCTGATCCGGGCTTCCATTCAGAAGGTGCTTGGAATGCAGGTTGCAGTATTTGACGGCGGAGCAGGAACTGCGCGGGAAACACTGCGCAAGTTAAAGGAATACCATCTGCAGAGTGATGATACCGGCCACGGGTATGTGAAGTTTGAAAACAGTTCAGAAGATGAGAATATGCTGCGGTTAAGCAGATACCTTTTAGAGGGCAGGTAAGCGTTTTGAGGAGTCTTTGGATGGAAAATATAAATAAATTCCAACAAAATCTTAAACAAATATAAAGAAAGCAGGCAGATATTTTAGAAATGTTTTCGAAAACCGACATATTTCGTACACATTTCTTTTATATACTAACATCATCAAAGAAAGACAGAGTATTTGATACAATTTAAAAACAGCCAATTTTTCCTTTATATAGATTAACATTTTCATAACTAAACTCCTCGAAAAAACAGTCCATGCGGACTGTTTTTTCATTCTGTGGAATGTGTATGGCAAAAATTTAGGCTGTGAGGGCGGATTTCTTTTGTGCAATCCGCCAATTAACATTATGGATAATTTTAAAGAAAATCATAAGACATTCATTGTATTGATAAGTGTTTTAACATTGAAAGAATAGTCTTTATAAAAAATAATTCGGATAGTAGAAACAAGGAGAAGAAAATTATATATAGATGAAACAAAAAACATATCAGATAACGATAGACGGCATCGAGATCACCGTCACAAAAAAACGCATGAAAAATATGTACCTGCGGATCAAAAAAGAAGACGGAAGCGTCCATATCTCCGCACCGTATCAGACGAGCGATGCCCATATCCGCGCGTTTGTCGGGGCGAGAATTTCGTGGATCAAGGAATATCAGGAAAAGTATCGGAAGCTTCAGAAAAAAAGACTTGAAAAGCCTGCGCTGGATGAAACTGAGATAAAACGGAGAAAAGTCGAATTAAAAACCTCTGTGGAAAAGCTGATCCGGAAATATGAACCCATCATGCAGGTACAGGTATCCGGTGTGACGATCCGTCAGATGAAAACACGCTGGGGCTCTTGCAATGTGAACACGCATCATATAAATATCAACCTTGCACTTTATGAAAAGGAGCCAAAATGTCTGGAATATGTTGTAGTGCACGAGATGTGCCATATACTGGAAGCAAGCCATAGCAGGGTGTTTTGGGGTTATATGACCAGATATTATCCGGACTGGAAAGCAGTCCGGAAGCAGCTCAATGAAGAAGGAATCTGATCTGTGAAAAATGCTTCAGACGTTGAAGAAGATTGGTTATAAATACAAGACAAAGCAGAGTATAGGATCCGCAAGAAGGCTTATACAAACTGATTTGTATGTGCATCATATTCATAATCAACAGATTTTAATTTTTCTTCCAGAACGGAACGTTCAATCTGAAAATGATCACAGAAGCTGTCAAGATCTTTGAAAAAATCGCGCAGCTGTGTGTTGGTAAAGCTTAAAAGCATAACAGGGTCGTTTGGTAAATTCTGATACATAAGAATGCTCCTTTTCATAGATATAGAGCATTGTACTTCTTAAGCGGAAGAATTGCAACTCGTGGGTTTTTCTGTTATCATCAGTTTGTGATATTTGGATCATGCTGCTGTACAAAAAAGCAGTGGTGATTTCTGATAGATAGTAGTTGGAAAAAGAAAGGATAACAAAAATGGCACAATGTGATAGCTGTGTATACAATGTATATGATTATGATGATGAATGTTACTATTGTGAGGTAGATATGGATGAGGACGATGCAGCCCGGCTGATGCAGGGACACTATAAAGAGTGCCCATATTATCAGAATGATGACGAATATGCTGTTGTCCGCCACCAGATGTAGCATATTTCTTTTGTACAATTTACAGATAAGGTTTGTGGCGCAGACCTTTTGCAAGCTGAAGCAAAATAGTAAAAATCCGGCAGTGGGCAGTTTATAAAATGTTTAGAAAATAACAGGAAAAGTTCACGAACAATGTATTGCTTTTGCAAAATAATTTCAATATAATAAAGAAGATATTGTGTTACTGTACATTCTGCGGCAAAGAAAGACTGTTTTTGCTGCGTAGAAGAGTGTTTCAGGTGTACGAAAGGACAGATTATGAATAACCAGAGAATGTATCATTATAATGAATATGAAAACGGAGGCGACCAGGGCTCTGGCAATAACCAGTTTGGCTATGGCGGCGGTGGTTATGGTTCCGGTAATAACGGAGATAACAGCGGTAATGGTAATGGCGGAAATAATGGTAATAATGGAAATAACAATGGGAATAAGAACAATCGGAACAGTCAGATGATCATGGTATTTGTGCTTGTTTCCCTGTTCGCATTGTTTATCATGACGATGCTGATGAACCGTTATACAGCAATGGGAACTTCTGAGATCACGTATTCCGAATTTTTGCAGATGGTGGAAGATGGTAAGGTAGAGTCTGTAGAATTTGACTCTTATCAGATTAATATCACGCCGGTTTCTGAAAATAAGAATCCATATTTGCAGCAGGAGACATATTATTGTGGAAGATTAGATGATCCGGAGCTGCTTCCATTACTGAAAGAAAAAGGAATTACAATCTCCAGGGCAATTCCGGACAATACATCCACCTGGATTTACAATATTTTAAGTATTGTGCTTCCGCTTGTACTCATCTGGGCTGTCATGGGCGTCCTCATGCGGAAAATGGGCGGCGGAGCCATGGGAGTTGGCAAGAGCAATGCCAAGGTTTATGTAGAGAAGAGCACGGGAGTTACATTTAAAGATGTAGCAGGACAGGATGAAGCAAAAGAATCGTTACAGGAAGTCGTTGATTTCCTGCACAATCCGAAGAAGTACCGTGATATTGGCGCGAAGCTTCCGAAGGGAGCACTGTTAGTAGGACCTCCTGGTACCGGTAAGACATTACTTGCCAAGGCAGTTGCAGGAGAGGCAGGCGTACCGTTCTTTTCACTGGCAGGATCGGATTTTGTTGAGATGTTTGTTGGTGTCGGAGCTTCCAGGGTAAGGGATCTGTTCCGGGAAGCACAGAAACAGGCACCATGTATTATTTTTATTGATGAGATCGATGCGATCGGTAAGAGCCGTGATTCCCGTTTTGGAGGCGGTAATGATGAGCGTGAACAGACGTTAAATCAGCTGCTTGCAGAGATGGATGGATTTGACACATCCAAGGGACTGTTGATTTTAGCAGCAACGAACCGTCCTGAGGTTTTGGATAAGGCGTTACTCCGTCCAGGACGTTTTGACCGGAGAATTATTGTGGATAAGCCGGACTTAAAGGGACGTCTGGAAACTTTGAAGGTACATTCCAAAGATGTTATGATGGATGAGACAGTCGATCTGGAAGCACTTGCACTGGCAACAGCTGGTCTTGTTGGTTCAGATCTTGCGAACATGATCAACGAAGCTGCGATCAATGCTGTAAAAAAAGGCAGAAAATATGTCAACCAGGCAGATCTTTTTGAAGCATTTGAGCTGGTAGCTGTCGGAGGAAAAGAGAAAAAAGACCGTGTTATGGGAGAAAAGGAACGTAAAATTGTTTCTTACCATGAAGTAGGTCATGCTATCGTAACTGCTTTACAGAAGGATACGGAGCCGGTGCAGAAGATCACAATCGTTCCGAGAACGATGGGAGCACTTGGATATACATTACAGACGCCGGAAGAGGAAAAATACCTGCAGACGAAGGAAGAACTTTTGGCAAGGATCACAACCTATATGGCAGGACGTGCAGCAGAAATGCTTGTATTTTCATCTGCAACAAGCGGTGCGGCAAATGATATTGAGAATGCAACTGCAATTGCAAGGGCTATGGTCACACAGTTTGGTATGTCTGACCGATTTGGCATGATGTGCCTTGCTACGACAGAGAACCAGTATCTGGATAATCGTGCAGGACTGATCTGCGGAGAAGAGACGGCAGCACAGATTGACGGGGAAGTACTTTCTATTATCAATAGCTGTTATAATGAGGCAACCCGTCTTCTGACCGAGAACAGGGAATGTCTTGACAGAATTTCAGAATACCTTTATGAGCATGAGACGATCACTGGCAAGGAATTTATGAAGATTTTCCGTGAGATCAAGGGAATTGAGGAACCGGAAGAAGAAAAAGGCAAGAAGAGCTTTATGGAACAGGCGATGGAAGCTGAGCAAAACAGCGCACAGAGCCAGGCAGAAACAGAAGCCGGTTCAGTTGCCGATACCAGATTCGAAGCACCACAGACAGAAACAGAAAACAAAGCAGGCAATGACGGTGAATAAAAATCATGTTTGATATTGCAGAAGAATTAAAAAAACTCCCGGATCAGCCGGGAGTTTACATTATGCATGACAGCCGGGATGCGATTATTTATATCGGAAAGGCGGTCAGTTTGAGAAAACGGGTGCACCAGTATTTTCAGGCAAGCCATGATGAAGGAATCAAGAAGGCACAGATGGTAAAACAGATTGCCAGATTTGAATATATCATCACGGATTCTGAGCTGGAGGCACTTGTTTTAGAATGTAACCTGATCAAGGAACATCGTCCGAAATATAATACGATGTTAAGGGATGATAAAACTTATCCGTATATCCGTGTGACGGTAGGGGAGGACTATCCGCGTGTCCTTTTTTCACGACAACAGAAAAAAGACCGATCGCGTTATTTTGGACCGTATACGAGTGCCGGTGCAGTCAAGGATACGATCGAGCTGCTGAATAAGCTATATCAGCTTCGGACATGCAACAGAAATCTTCCGAGAGATATCGGGAAAGAAAGACCTTGTTTAAACTACCATATACATCAGTGCAATGCGCCTTGTCAGGGATATATTAGCAAAGAAGAATACAGGGAGCGTGTAGATGCAGCAGTGGAGTTTTTGAATGGCAATTACGCTCCTATCTTAAAATCGTTGCAGGAGAAAATGCTGGCTGCATCAGAGGCCATGGAGTTTGAAAAAGCGATCGAGTACCGCGAGCTTTTAAACAGTGTCCGGCAGATCGCACAGAAGCAGAAGATCACACATAATGATGGTGAAGATAAAGATATCATTGCACTTGCAGCGGACGACAGGGACGCAGTTGTGCAGGTATTTTTTATCCGCGATGGAAAGCTGATCGGAAGAGATCATTTTTATATAAAAATCGGAAATGAAGACAGCAGATCACAGATCCTCACAACCTTTTTAAAACAGTTTTATTCCGGAACACCGTTTATTCCGCGTGAGGTCATGCTGCCGGAAGAAATCGAGGATCATGAGATCCTGGCGGAATGGCTGAGCGAAAAACGCGGAGCAAAAGTCTGGATCCGTGTGCCGCAGAAGGGCATGAAAGAAAAATTAGTTGAGCTTGCAAGGAAAAATGCGGAACTTGTGCTTTCTCAGGACAGAGAGAAGATCAGACGGGAAGAAGGCAGGACGATCGGTGCGATGAAAGAGATCGGGGAATGGCTTGGTATGGATGGTATACAGCGTGTGGAAGCTTATGATATTTCCAACATTAACGGATTTGAAACAGTCGGATCGATGGTGGTTTATGAAAAAGGAAAACCAAAACGCAGCGATTACCGGAAATTTAAGCTAAGGACAATCAGCGGACCGGACGATTACGCATCCATGCATGAGGTGTTGACGCGACGGTTTACGCATGGCATGCGGGAGCAGGAAGAAATGCAGCAGAAGGAGCTTTCCGAAGAATATGGAAGCTTTACCCGCTTCCCGGATCTGATCATGATGGACGGTGGACGGGGACAGGTGAATATTTGTCTGAAGGTGCTCGAGGAGCTTCATTTAAGCATTCCGGTCTGTGGTATGGTAAAGGATGATAATCACAGGACCCGTGGGCTATACTATAATAATCTGGAGATTCCGATCGACAGAAACAGTGAAGGGTTTAAACTGATCACGAGGATCCAGGACGAAGCCCATCGTTTTGCAATTGAATATCACAGATCGCTCCGCAGTAAAGAACAGGTACATTCTGTGTTAGATGATATTCCGGGAATTGGTCCGGCAAGGAGAAAAGCACTGATGAAAAAATACCAGTCCCTGGTTGCAATCCAGGAAGCAACCGTACAGGAGCTTGCAGATACCGAAAGCATGAACGAGAAGGCTGCAGAGGCTGTGTATGACTTTTTCCATAGTGAAAAGGACGCAGGAAAAGAGCAGGGAGTTTAGTTGAAGAATAGGCGTTTCTGTGCTATATTTATGACGAGGGTTTCCGAAAGGAAAAACGAGATTCCGACACGCAAAAAAATGAGTGATCGAACCCCAATGTAAAGGAGAAAAAGGTATGAATACAGCCAATGGTGTAAGTGTAAATAAGGTATCACAGTTAATGGATTTATACAACTTTTTACCGGATATGGAATTAAAGGGACACCGCATTATGGTCAGTGATGTGAATCGTCCAGCATTGCAGTTAAGTGGATTTTTTGAACATTTCGAACAGTCAAGAATCCAGATTATCGGAACCGTAGAATATTCGTATCTGCAGCGTCTGGATACGGAGAAAAAAGAAAAGATTTTCAGGGAATTCATGGCATATAATATTCCTTGTATTATTTTTTGCAGAGACTTAAAGCCGGATGATGATTTCTTACGCATTGCGATGGAGAGCAATGTTCCGGTTCTTGGAACGAAGCGCAGCACATCACAGTTTATGGCTGAACTGATCTTCTGCCTGAGTGAACAGCTTGCACCTTGTATTTCAATTCATGGAGTACTGGTAGACGTTTACGGCGAGGGACTTCTGATCATGGGAGAAAGCGGTATCGGAAAGAGCGAAGCGGCACTGGAGCTGGTCCGCAGAGGGCATCGTCTTGTTACTGATGATGTGGTTGAGATCCGCAAGATCAATGAGCATACACTGGTCGGTACTTCACCGGATATTACACGTTATTTCATTGAGCTGAGAGGCATCGGCATTATCGATGTAAAAGCACTTTACGGTGTAGAGTGTGTAAAAGAAAAACAACAGATCGATCTGGTAATTAAGCTGGAAGACTGGAAGAAGGATAATGAGTATGACCGTCTTGGTCTGGAAGAAGAATACACGGAATTCCTTGGAAATAAGGTTGCGTGTCATTCACTCCCAATCCGTCCGGGACGTAATCTTGCAGTGATCTGTGAAACAGCGGCCGTAAACCACAGACAGAAAAAGATGGGCTATAATGCTGCCCAGGAATTATATCGCCGCGTGCAGGCGAACATTACAAAAGGCCGCAGCGAGGATGACGAATAAAGGAGAACAGGAAAATGGAAAACAAAAATGCATGGGTAAAATACCCACAGGGAAGTAAAAGGGAAGAAGTATTTTGCTTTGCAGAAGGCTACCGTAATTTTATTTCAGAGTGCAAGACAGAGCGCGAGTGCGTCAGCGCATTTGAGGAGAAAGCAAAAGCAGCAGGCTTTGTGAATCTTGCAGAAGTGATCGCAGCAGGAACTTCATTAAAAGCAGGCGATAAAGTATATGCAAACAATATGGGCAAGGGAATGGCTTTATTTGTAATCGGAAAAGAAAGCCTGGAAAAAGGAATGAACATTCTTGGTGCACATATTGATTCCCCAAGATTAGATTTAAAACAGGATCCATTATATGAGGATACTGATTTTGCTATGTTAGATACGCACTATTATGGTGGTATCAAGAAATACCAGTGGGTAACGCTTCCACTTGCATTACACGGTGTGATCGCCAAAAAAGACGGAACCGTTGTAAAAGTTAATATCGGTGACAAACCGGGTGATCCTGTATTTGGTGTCAGCGATCTTCTGATCCATCTGTCAGCAGATCAGATGTCAAAAAAGGCATCAGAGGTGATCGAAGGAGAAAATCTTGATCTTTTGATCGGCAGTATTCCGATGGAGACTGAGGATGAGAAAGTAAAAGAAAAAGTAAAAGCAAATATCATGAATCTTCTTACAGCAGAATATGGTATTGAAGAACAAGATTTCCTGTCAGCAGAAATTGAAGTAGTACCGGCAGGAGAAGCCAGAGATTACGGTCTTGACCGCAGCATGATCATGGGATACGGACATGATGACAGAGTATGTGCATACCCATCCTTCGAGGCTATTTTAAAATCAGAACAGCCTGAGAAGACAAGCGTATGCCTGTTAGTTGACAAAGAAGAGATCGGAAGTGTCGGTGCATCCGGAATGGAATCCAGATTCTTTGAAAATACAGTTGCAGAAGTGATGAATGCAGCAGAAGAGTATTCTGAACTGAAATTAAGAAGAGCGCTGGCTAATTCCAAAGTACTTTCCTCAGATGTGTCAGCAGCATTTGATCCGAATTTCCCAGGTGTTATGACAAAACGTAATACAGCATACTTCGGAAAAGGACTGGTATTTAACAAATATACCGGAGCAAGAGGAAAATCAGGTTCTAATGATGCAAACGCAGAATATGTTGGAAATTTACGAAAGATCATGGATGGAAATGAAGTATCCTTCCAGACAGCAGAGCTTGGTAAAGTAGACCAGGGAGGCGGTGGAACAATCGCTTACATCCTTGCAAACTATGGAATGAATGTTATTGACAGTGGTGTTCCGGTATTAAATATGCATGCACCATGGGAGATCATCAGCAAAGTGGATCTGTATGAAGCATATAGAGGCTACATTGCATTTTTAAAGGAAGCTTAGGATAACACATGAAAGAATCATTTTTGACACAACTGGAACGTATAACAGACAGTACCTGCATTCATGTGCAGGAGCCGATGAGCAGACATACAACATTTCGTGTGGGAGGACCGGCCGATGTGCTGGTCACACCGGACAGAGGCAGTATTGCTGCAATTATTAAGCTGTGCCGCAGTGAGAATGTTCCATATACACTGATCGGAAACGGAAGCAACCTTCTTGTTTCCGACAAAGGTGTACGTGGCGTCGTGATCGAGATGGGAGAGCATGCCGGAGAGATTAGGGTGACACAGAATGAGATCACTGCACAGGCAGGAGCACTGCTTTCAAAGATTGCCAATACTGCGGCAAAGGAAGGCCTTACAGGCATGGAATTTGCGGCAGGCATTCCGGGAAGCCTTGGTGGAGCTGTTGTTATGAACGCAGGCGCCTATGGCGGCGAGATGAAAGACATTCTTGTAAGTGCGGTTGTGCTGGATGAGAATGGAGAAGAGAAAACACTGTCTGCAGATGAGCTTGAGCTTCGCTACCGGCATAGCTGTATTTCAGAAAAACACTATATTGTACTGGAAGCAACGATACGGCTTTTGCCAGGAGACGAACAGGAAATCCGTCTTAAAATGAAGGAATTAAGTGAACAGCGGCAGGAAAAACAGCCATTGCAGTATCCGAGTGCCGGAAGTACATTCAAAAGACCGGAAGGATATTTCGCCGGAAAGCTGATCATGGATGCCGGATTGCGTGGATACACCGTGGGCGGTGCACAGGTTTCGGAAAAGCACTGTGGCTTTGTCATTAACAAAGGCGATGCAACGGCTGAGGATATTTGCAGACTGATGCAGGACGTGTCGGAGAAGGTACAGGAACAGTTTGGTGTAGTACTGGAGCCGGAAGTAAAACAAATTGGTGAATTCTAATGTCTGCCAGTGAGCGCATGCAGTAATGCATGCGCCACCAGCAGAACAAACACATAAGGAAGGTGTGAACGCTTATGAAATTCGTAATATTAACAGGAATGTCCGGGGCAGGAAAAAGTACAGCGTTGAAAATGATGGAAGATATCGGATTTTATTGTGTTGATAATCTTCCTATTCCTTTGCTTGAAAAATTTGTAGAGTTATCGGATTTACAGCAAAATGCCGAGCTGCAGAAGGTAGCAGTTGGAATTGATATCCGAAGCGGACAGACGTTAGATGAACTGAGGGATATTTTAGACAGGATCAAAGCAAATGGGGGCTCTTATGACATTTTATTCCTTGATGCGGAAGATTCTGTTCTTGTGAAAAGATACAAAGAGACACGAAGAAGTCATCCTCTTGCAGGAGATGAGCGTGTTGACAAGGGTATTGAAAAAGAAAGAGAGCGGCTTGCCTTTTTAAAGGAAAGAGCCAGTTACATTATAGATACAAGCCAGCTTCTGACAAGGGAGTTAAAGGCGGAGATTGAGAAGATTTTTGTACAGAATCAGGATTATAAGAATCTTTTTATTACGATACTTTCATTTGGCTTTAAATATGGAATACCGGCAGATTCAGATCTGGTATTTGACGTCCGTTTTCTGCCAAATCCTTATTATGTAGAAGGATTGCGGGCAAAAACAGGAAATGATAAGGAAATACAGGATTATGTGCTGCAGTTTAAGGAAGCACATGAGTTTTTAGATAAATTAGAAGATATGCTTAATTTTCTGATCCCGAATTATATTGCGGAAGGAAAAAACCAGCTCGTGATTTCCATTGGGTGTACAGGAGGAAAACACCGTTCCGTTACACTTGCAAATCAGATTTACAAGAGGCTGGCAACGCGTACGGAATACGGGATTAAAATTGAGCACAGAGATATTGGTAAGGATGCACTGAGAGGAAAATAAAAGAATGTCATTTTCAAGTGAAGTAAAAGAAGAACTTTCAAAACATCTTGGAAAAAGCCGCCATTGTCAGATCGCAGAGCTTGCAGCACTGCTTGTATTTGACGGAAAAGTGGAAGCGTCCGGATGTGATATTTTTCTTGATTCGGAAAATGAATTGGTCAATAAAAAATATACACTTTTATTAAACCATTTATTACATATAGAGGAAACACCACAAAAGGCACATCAGAAGATTTATGAGATTGTGAAGATGTGGGATGAAAAAAAACAACAGCCACTGATTTTAGAGACAGTGAATGGAATGCTGTTACAGCAAAGCTGCTGCAAGAGAGCTTATATACGAGGAGCTTTTTTAGCAGGGGGATCGATCAGCAATCCTAATAAGGCATATCATTTTGAAATTGTATGCAGAACGATCGAACAGGCAGAGCAGCTTCGGGATGTGATCAACAGCTTTGAGATGGACGCAAAGATCGTCGAGCGGAAAAGACATTACGTGGTCTATTTGAAGGAAGGCGCGCAGATCGTGGATATCCTGAATGTGATGGAAGCACATGTAGCGCTGATGAACCTGGAGAATGTCAGAATTTTAAAAGAGATGCGGAACTCAGTGAACCGTAAGGTAAACTGCGAGACCGCTAATATCAGTAAAACAGTGACTGCTGCCGTGAAGCAGCTGGAGGATATTACTTTTATCAAGGAAACTTCAGGACTGGAGAGCCTGCCGGAAGCTTTAAAAGAAATAGCACTTCTTCGGCTGGAGTACCCGGAAGCCCCGTTAAAGGAGCTTGGAACTTATCTGGATCCACCGGTAGGAAAATCCGGAGTGAATCATCGGTTACGAAAAATCAGTCAGATTGCAGAAGAAATGCGGAACTGACAGGAAGTATAAGCAAAAAGATTGAAAAGAGGATTAACGAGAGTATGAGCGATAAGAAGAAATTACTGTTTGTATTTAATCCGCGATCCGGAAAAGCACGGATTAAATATCATCTTATGGATATTGTAGATATTATGGTAAAAGCCGGATATGAGGTGATGGTTTATCCAACGCAGTTTGCAGGTGATGCACGGGATAAAGTAGAACTGGAAGCAGGGGATTATGATCTGGTTGTCTGCAGTGGCGGAGACGGCACTTTGGATGAAGCTGTAACCGGAATGATGAACCGGGGAGACAGACTTCCCCTGGGGTATATCCCGGCAGGAAGCACGAATGATTTTGCAGCTTCCTTAGGGATTCCAAAAGATATGACAAATGCAGCAGAGACAGCTGTGGCAGGAAATCGTTTTGCCTGTGATATCGGATCCTTTAATGGAGACTATTTTGTTTATGTGGCAGCCTTTGGCATGTTTACGGAGGTGTCTTATAAGACAAGCCAGGAGTGGAAGAATGTACTTGGACATGCAGCTTATATATTAGAAGGCGCCAAATGTCTGCATGATATTCCATCTTATATGATGCAGGTAGAATATAACCACACAGTGATCCAGGATGAATTTATTTATGGAATGATCACAAACTCTACGTCCGTAGGCGGTTTTAAAGGGATGACAGGAAAAGATGTACTGTTAGATGATGGAGTTTTTGAAGTGACTCTGATCAAGAAACCGAAGAACCCGATCGAATTAAATGAGATTATCGGGGCATTGATCAATCTGGTCGATGATACAGAGATGATTTATTCCTTTAAGACCAGTGAAGTGAAATTTACGTCTGCAAAGCCAATCTCATGGACCAGGGATGGAGAGTTTGGAGGAGAACATACGGAGGTTCTGATCCAGAATCTGAAGCAGGCTGTGGAAATTATGGTATAAAAGCTGAAAAAAAACGAAAGCATAGTCAGAATATCAGCAAATTGTGACTTTATTTTTTAGAAGAAGTAATATATAATGGTTGCAGGCGCGTGAGTTCTTTTTATATAGTAGATATTGTAATAAGAGCTGAAGGTATTATACTCGCAGGATTTGCTGCGGACAATGATATCTAATTACGTCTTATGGGCAAATATTTTAAAGTTATGGAGGAAATGAACATGTTAGTATCTGCAAAAGAGATGTTAGACAAGGCAAAAGCTGGTCATTATGCAGTAGGTCAGTTCAACATCAACAATCTGGAATGGACAAAAGCAATTCTTTTAACAGCACAGGAATTAAAATCCCCTGTTATCTTAGGTGTATCTGAGGGCGCAGGAAAATATATGACAGGATTTAAGACTGTTGCAGCTATGGTAAAAGCTATGGACGAAGAGCTCGGAATCACAGTTCCTGTAGCATTACACTTAGACCATGGTACATACGAAGGATGCTACAAATGCATCAAAGCAGGCTTCACATCTATCATGTTTGATGGTTCTCATTATCCAATCGAAGAGAACGTTGAGAAAACAAAAGAATTAGTAGCAGTTGCTCATCAGTTGGGCTTATCCATTGAAGCTGAAGTTGGTTCTATCGGTGGAGAAGAAGACGGTGTTGTTGGTATGGGTGAATGTGCTGATCCTAACGAGTGCAAAGCAATCGCTGATCTTGGTGTAGATATGCTTGCAGCAGGTATCGGTAACATCCATGGAAAATATCCGGCAAACTGGCCAGGATTAAGCTTTGAGACATTAGCAGCAGTTCAGGAAAAAACAGGAACTATGCCATTAGTACTTCACGGTGGTACAGGTATTCCAGAAGATATGATCAAGAAAGCGATCGACCTTGGTGTATCTAAGATCAACGTAAATACAGAATGTCAGTTATCTTTCGCAGATGCTACACGTAAATATATCGAAGCTGGTAAGGATCTTGAAGGAAAGGGATTCGACCCACGTAAATTATTAGCTCCTGGTGCAGAAGCAATCAAAGCTACTGTAAAAGAGAAGATGGAATTATTCGGTTCCGTAGGAAAAGCAGAATAATTACGGTCATATACAAAAACGAAGAGCGTTCCAATGTGATTGGAGCGCTCTTTTTTGGAAAAAATACAATTTATTAGTTGCAATTATTTGTTGATTCTCTTATATTAGAATTGCGAATATTAAATCTAAGGGGATTTAGAGGATAGAAAGGAAAAAACAGATGAGTGAAACTGAATACTTTAATGTAGTGGATATTTTCGGAGAGAATGTATTTAATGATTCTGTCATGCAGGCACGTCTTCCGAAGAAGGTCTATAAAAAACTCCATGAGGTAATGGAGGAAGGAAAAGAATTAGACCTTGAGACAGCGGATGTTGTGGCTCATGAAATGAAAGAATGGGCAATAGAAAAAGGTGCGACACATTATTCACACTGGTTCCAGCCACTTACAGGAGTGACAGCAGAGAAGCACGATTCATTTATTACTGCACCGATGGAAAACGGAAAGGTGTTGATGAGTTTTTCAGGAAAAGAACTGATCAAAGGAGAGCCGGATGCATCTTCTTTTCCTTCCGGAGGCTTGAGAGCGACATTTGAAGCAAGAGGTTATACAGCCTGGGACTGCACATCACCGGCATTTGTCAGACAGGATGCAGCAGGTGCAACACTTTGTATTCCAACAGCGTTCTGTTCTTATACAGGTGAGGCGCTGGATCAGAAGACACCATTGCTCCGCTCTATGGAGGCGATCAATGAACAGGCATTGAGACTCATCCGTTTATTTGGTAATACAACATCAAAGAGAGTTATACCTTCCGTAGGACCGGAACAGGAGTATTTTATTGTTGACCGTGAAAAATATTTACAGAGAAAAGATTTAATTTTTACCGGACGTACATTATTTGGTGCAATGCCTCCAAAAGGTCAGGAGATGGATGACCACTATTTCGGAAGTATCCGTGAGCGTATTGCCTCCTACATGAGGGACGTTAATATTGAACTCTGGAAGCTTGGAGTATCTTCTAAGACACAGCATAATGAGGTAGCACCGGCACAGCATGAACTGGCACCAATTTATGCAGTTGCCAATATTGCTGTCGATCATAATCAGCTTATCATGGAGACTTTAAAGAAAGTGGCATATCGCCATGGCTTACAGTGCTTACTGCATGAAAAACCATTTGCAGGCGTGAATGGCTCCGGTAAACATGACAACTGGTCTATTACAACAGACGATGGCATTAACCTGTTGGAGCCAGGAAAAACACCACATGAGAATATTCAGTTCCTTCTGGTACTGACTTGTATTTTAAAAGCAGTAGATAAACACGCAGATCTTTTAAGAGAGTCCGCAGCAGATGTAGGAAACGACCACAGACTTGGAGCAAATGAGGCACCACCAGCTATTTTATCCGTATATCTTGGTGAACAGCTCCAGGATGTATTGTCCCAGCTTATCAGCACAGGAGCGGCAACACATAGTATTTCAGGTCAGAAATTAGAGACCGGTGTAAAATCTCTTCCTGATTTTATGAAAGATGCAACCGACCGTAACCGTACGTCTCCATTTGCATTTACCGGAAATAAATTCGAATTCCGTATGGTAGGATCCCAGGATTCCGTTGCACAGCCAAACGTAGTATTAAATACGATCGTTGCGGAAGCATTTGCAGAAGCCTGTGATGAACTGGAAAAAGCAGATGACTTTGACATGGCAGTACATGATCTGATCAAAAAATATGCGACCGAACATCAGAGAATTGTATTCAATGGAAATGGATACTCAGAAGAATGGGTAGAAGAGGCCGAGAGACGTGGTTTACCAAATATTAAATCTATGGTAGATGCGATTCCTGCGTTGAATACAGAAAAGTCTGTTGCATTATTTGAAAAATTTGGAGTTTTCACAAGAGCAGAACTGGATTCCCGTGTGGAGATCGAGTATGAAACTTATGCAAAAGAAATCAACATTGAGGCAAAAACAATGATTGATGTCGCTACAAAACAGATCATTCCGGCTGTCATTCGGTATACAACAACACTGGCACAGTCTATTAATGCAGTGAAGGCTGCCTGTGGCGCAGATATCAGCGTGCAGACAGAAATCCTTATGGAAGTGTCAGACCTTCTTGCAGATACAAAGAATGCACTTTCCAAGTTAGAGGAAGCAGCAACACAGGGAGCAGCAATGGCTCAGGGAAGAGAGCAGGCAATGTTCTACCGTGATGAGGTTATGACAGCAATGTCAGCATTAAGAACACCGGTTGATAAGCTTGAGATGTTAGTTGATAAATCTATGTGGCCGATGCCTTCTTATGGTGATCTGATCTTTGAGGTATAAAAACAGACGTAAGTTTTTGAAAAAGCAGTATGGATAAAATGCCAAAAAACAGATTGTTTCCAAGGAAAACATTATTTAATTGTAACAAAATAAAAAAAAATAAAAAAAACATCTTGAAAAATGATGTCTGTTGTATTATTTTAGTTACAACAAAACATTGATCGAGAGAAGAACAAGGGCGTTCCAATAGGATTGGAGCGCTCTTTTTTTATTTATAAAAATGTTTTTCTGTAAATAAAAGTGATACCGTAGAATTCTCCCGTTCAAGTAATTATGCAATCCAATCTTAGGGGATCTGGATAAACAGAAAGGATGTTGAGAAGATGAGTGAAACAAAGTATTTTAACGTAGCAGATATTTTTGGGGAAAACGTATTTAATGATTCTGTTATGCAGGAACGTTTACCAAAAAAAGTTTACAAAAAGCTTCATGAAGTAATGGAAGAAGGAAAAGAATTAGATCTTGAAACCGCAGATGTGGTTGCTCATGAGATGAAAGAATGGGCAATTGAAAAAGGTGCAACCCATTATACACATTGGTTTCAGCCGCTGACTGGTGTTACAGCAGAAAAGCATGACTCCTTTATCACAGCTCCAATGCCAAACGGTAAAGTACTAATGAGCTTTTCAGGAAAAGAGCTGATCAAAGGAGAACCGGATGCATCATCTTTTCCATCCGGAGGACTCAGGGCAACCTTTGAAGCAAGAGGCTATACAGCGTGGGATTGTACATCACCGGCATTTGTCAGACAGGATGCAGCAGGTGCAACACTTTGTATCCCGACAGCGTTCTGCTCTTACACAGGGGAAGCACTTGACCAGAAAACACCATTGCTTCGTTCTATGGAAGCAATCAATGAACAGTCTCTTCGATTATTAAGATTATTTGGAAATACCACATCAAAGAGAGTCACTCCTTCCGTTGGACCGGAACAGGAATATTTTATTGTTGACCGTGAAAAATATTTACAGAGAAAAGACCTGATCTTTACCGGACGTACTTTATTTGGTGCAATGCCTCCAAAAGGACAGGAGATGGATGACCATTATTTCGGAAGCATCCGGGAGCGTATCGCAGCTTACATGAAGGATGTCAATAAAGAGCTCTGGAAGCTTGGAGTGGCAGCGAAAACACAGCATAATGAGGTTGCTCCTGCACAGCATGAGCTGGCTCCGATTTATGCAGAAGCAAATATTGCGGTTGATCATAACCAGTTAGTGATGGAGACCTTAAAGAAAGTCGCATATCGTCATGGATTACAGTGCCTGCTTCATGAAAAACCATTTGCCGGAGTAAACGGTTCCGGAAAACACAACAACTGGTCGATCACAACAGATGACGGCATTAACTTATTGGATCCAGGAAAAACACCTCATGAAAATATTCAGTTCTTATTAGTTTTAACCTGTATCTTAAAAGCAGTTGATGTGCATGCAGATCTGTTAAGGGAGTCTGCAGCAGATGTCGGAAATGATCACAGATTAGGAGCAAACGAGGCACCTCCAGCAATCCTTTCTGTATTCCTTGGAGAACAGTTAGAGGATGTATTATCACAGCTGATCAGCACTGGTGAGGCTACACACAGTATTTCAGGAAAAATGTTAGAGACAGGTGTTAAGACATTGCCTGATTTCATGAAGGATGCAACCGACCGTAACAGAACATCACCATTTGCATTTACAGGAAATAAATTTGAATTCCGTATGGTAGGATCCCAGGATTCTATTGCACAGCCAAACGTTGTATTAAATACGATCGTTGCAGAAGCATTTGCAGAAGCATGCGATGAATTGGAAAAAGCAGATGATTTCGATCTCGCTGTACATGATCTGATCAAAAAATATGCAACGGAACATCAGAGAATCGTATTCAACGGAAACGGTTACTCCGAGGAATGGGTAGAAGAAGCGGAACGTCGTGGCCTGCCAAATATCAAGTCCATGGTTGAAGCAATCCCGGCTTTAAATACAGAAAAAGCAGTTGCATTATTTGAAAAATTCGGAGTCTTTACAAAGGCAGAATTAGATTCCCGTGTTGAGATTGAATATGAGACTTATGCAAAGGAAATCAACATTGAAGCAAAAGCTATGATCG
The DNA here is from genome assembly GCA_934358955.1 of uncultured Roseburia sp. Lineage (GTDB taxonomy): Bacteria > Bacillota > Clostridia > Lachnospirales > Lachnospiraceae > Roseburia. The sequence continues at coordinate 23,247 of CAKRLC010000020.1, forward strand.
ATATTGCAACGAAACAGATTATCCCGGCAGTGATCAAATATACAACCGTTCTTGCACAGTCGATTGCAGCAGTAAAGAGTGCATGCACAGCAGATGTCAGTGTACAGACAGAGATACTGACAGAAGTATCCGATCTGTTAGCAGATACCAAGGCTGCATTGTCAAAGCTTGAGGAAGCAACAGAAAAAGGCGGTGCGATGGAAGAAGGAAAGGATCAGGCAGTCTTCTATCATGATGAAGTGAAGAAAGCAATGGATGAGCTGAGGGCTCCTGTTGATAAACTTGAAATGTTAGTAGACAAAGCAATGTGGCCGATGCCTTCTTATGGCGATCTGATCTTTGAAGTATAAAAAAAGCCCTTAAAAAGGGAGGATGCCAGGTGGAATACCACCTGGCAGATTATGAAAAAGTTTATACTAAAAAGTAAACAAAACTTAGAAATTATCTTTTGTTTTTATGATTTTATTATATGCAGAAGAAATGAAAAAATCATGTTCACATAATGAAAGGTTTTTTAACAAATTGTGAACAAATAAAGAATAAATGGAGGATTGCTATGAAAAAACTGGAAATTATTATCAAACCGGAAAAACTCGAAGATTTGAAAGAAGTGTTTGATGAATGTGATGTTCAAGGTATGAACGTAGTGAACAGCATGGGTTATGGTAATCAGAAAGGTGTTATTAAGAATTACAGAGGCGCTGAATATGCCGTGAACCTTCTTCCAAAAATTAAGGTCGAAACCGTTGTAACAAATGAACTGGCACCGAAGCTGATCGATATGATCGTAAAACAGATTAATACAGGACACTTTGGTGATGGTAAAATTTTCGTTTATGAAGTAGAAGATGCAGTTCGTATCCGTACTGGTGAACATGGTACCGATGCATTGTAGGATGCTGAATCTTTGAAAAAAGTCCGGATCAGGAAAGAGAATTCCGAATGTGGCAAGAGTGAGTAAAATTATGAAAAAATTGAAAAAGGCAGGCTATAATTATCAATGGGGATAAGAAACAGGAGAAAATTTCATTCTGGTCTTATCCCATTTTTATATCCCTGCGAGCAAGGAGGAATAGATATGGATATGAGTGTATGGTTCCTGATGGGAGCAGCGTTAGTATTTTTTATGCAATGCGGATTTGCGATGGTAGAGGCAGGCTTTACCAGAGCAAAGAACGTAGGTAACATTACAATGAAAAATTTAATGGATTTTTGTATAGGTACGGTTGCCTTTTATTTATTAGGATATAATCTTTTGTGCGGCGAAGGTGGATTTGCAGGATGGGGCTTAAATCCTTTTACAAATTTTGCTGAGACAGACTGGTCGAGCTTCGTGTTTAACCTGGTATTTTGTGCAACAGCAGCAACGATTGTTTCAGGTGCTATGGCAGAGCGTACCAAGTTCGTTACATACTGTGTTTACAGCTTTGTGATCAGTTTAATTGTATATCCGATCGAAGCACACTGGGTATGGGGAGCAACACCTTGGCTGACAGATCTGGGATTCACAGATTTTGCAGGATCTGCCTGCATCCATATGGTAGGTGGTATCACAGCCTTTATCGGAGCATCCCTGTTAGGACCACGTATTGGAAAATATGATAAAAATGGAAAAGCAAAACCTATTTTAGGACACAATATTTTGATCGGTGCACTTGGTGTATTTATCCTCTGGTTTGGATGGTATGGTTTCAACGGCGCAGCAGCAACAGATACCATGCAGTTATCACAGATTTTTGCAACAACAACGATCGCACCTGCAGTAGCAACTTGTACAGCAATGCTGTATACATGGTTTAGAAATGGAAAGCCGGATGTTTCCATGTCCTTAAACGGATCTCTGGCAGGTCTTGTAGCAATTACAGCCGGATGTGCGAATGTAGATGCAGTAGGAGCCTTTGTAATTGGAGCAATAGCAGGTATCCTTGTTTGTGTGGCAGTATACTTTATTGAAGATAAATTAAAAGTAGATGATCCGGTCGGAGCAGTTGCAGTACACGGATGCAATGGTATCTGGGGAACAATTGCAGTAGGATTTTTTGATTACAATGACGGTTTATTATATGGTGGTGGTGTACATCATTTATTGATCCAGTTACTTGGTATTGCATGTATTGCAGGCTGGACGATCATCACAATGACAATTGTATTTACCGTTCTTAAGAAAACAATCGGACTGAGAGTATCAGCGCAGGAAGAAATAGAAGGTCTTGACTCAACTGAACATGGTCTTGAATCAGGATATCCGGATTTTGTAAGCAGAGAACTTCATTAAGATGCACGAATCTATTCGGTTAGATTCGTGGAATCTAATCCCCTTAGTTAGTATATAAACACAAAAAAACCAGCGTATGCTGGTTTTTTTGTGTTTATATGTGGAATCCTAAATAAAATACTATTGCTGTTGTCCTCCGGAACCGTCCGTTGATGTTCCCTGATCAGATGGAACACTGTCAGATCCGGCATTTGGACTGGCTGGGTTGATTCCCAGGGAAGGGAATGCATAGGCTCCGGTATAGGTTGAATTTGATTCATTATGCACATTACAGGTCTGTGCTAAAAAGTCTGCTGTTAAAAGATATGGCGCATCCTCGGTATTTGGAGAACCGCCGATGACATAAACTCTGGCAGCAACTGTTTCAGCTGGACAATAGCTTCCAGCAAGCATTCCGGAAGCAGTGCAGATATTTGCAACGGTATGGTGATCACAGTATTCGGTTGGTTCTGTACCTTTTGCAAAATATTCTGTAATAACACAGTTGCCACGAGGATCATGGTCACAGACTCCTTCAATCGGAAGCTTTCCGGATTCCTTGCAGACAGCAACGGCTACAATATCGCCTGGTTTTTCAAAATCCTTATATGCAAGTCCTTCGTGAAGACGGCCCATAACTGATTTCCAGATACGTTTTGGATAATTTGTATCCTGCCCCTTCTGCGTAGCGTTATCGTCATAACCACCCCAGACAGCACATGTATAATAAGGAGTATATCCTGCAAATAACGCATCGCGGCTACTGGTTGTTGTACCGGATTTGCCTGCCTGTGCCATGGAACTTCCAAAATAAGCGGCTCTACCGGTTCCAGTTGTCATAACGTCCTTCATGGCATCGGTTAAAAGCCATGCAGTGGTTTCTTTTATGACAGTATGGGATTCAGAAATATCGTTATCTAAAAGAACATTGCCATTATGGTCTACGATCTTTGTATAAAATTTTGGCTTAATGTAGGTTCCACCATTTGCAATAGCAGCATACGCTGCGGTCAGTTCCAGGTTGGAAACACCCTGTGTGATACCGCCAAGGGCTAGGGATTCTGTGATGTCCCTGGAATCTACTGTTGAAAAACCATAATCCTGCACATATTGCCAGCCAAGATCTTTCCCGATCTGTGCAAGCGTCTTAACAGTTACAACGTTGATGGAATCTGTAATAGCTTCCCTTAAAGTGGTAAAACCGCGATAGCGGTGATCGTAGTTATTGACAGGTGTTTCTGTACCGGTGTAGCAGAATGGTGCATCATCCTGCACAGAAGCTAACGTAAGTCCGCCGGCATCTAAGGCTGCGGAGTAGGAAGCAAGAATCTTAAACGTAGAACCAGGCTGTCTGGTTGTGTCAGTAGCACGGTTTAAGGTTTTGCTGCCGGTCTTATCACCACGTCCACCGACAATTGCCTTTACTTCGCTGGTAGACTGATCCATGATTGTTAAGGAAGCCTGTGGCTGCAACGTATAAATAACGGTTTCACTTCCATCAACGATCTCGTCGCCCTCGTTCATCAGATCTGCTTTGTATTGCTCGATCGCAGCAGCAGCATCTTCCTCAGATGCAAAGTTAATGGAATAATTTTTGCTCTTGAAATGAGGATTGTCACTGTTCTTATAGAAAGAAAGCATCGTCTGTTCACTGTAATTTTTTACATTTCCATCTGCGGAACGGATGGATACGCGGTAGGAGAAGGAAACCTTCGGGCTGGAAGTATAATTATCCTGATTGTTTACTTCTTCATCAGCGATTGCCTGAATATCCATATTCTGAGTGGAATAAATAGTCAGACCACTCTGGTAAAGTGCTTTGTAGGCCTGTGTCTCAGTGTAGCCCTTCTGTTCCACAAGGTCACGGATGACCTGGTCGGTAAGCTCATCAATAAAATAAGAATTGACATTCGTATCCTGAAGCTCCACATTTACAAGCTGAATACGGTCGTAAACATTATCTGCCATTGCTTCGTCGTATTCGCTTTGAGAAATATAGCCCTGATCCTTCATATTATTAAGTACCTTTGTCCGGCGTTTTGCATTTTCTTCTGGATTCGAGATCGGATTATACTTGGAAGGATTCTGGGTGATCGCTGCAAGGACTGCACATTCCGAGAGCGTAAGATCGGATACCTCCTTTCCAAAATAACGTTCAGAAGCAACTGCAACACCGAGCGTGTTCTGACCGAGGTTGATCGCATTGAGATAATTTTCAAGGATCCAGTCTTTATCAACTTTTTTCTCAAGTTGAATTGCAAGATACTGTTCCTGGATCTTACGTTCTACTTTATCTGCCATGGTCTGTTCGCTTGTCCATTCCGTAAAAACGGTATTTTTTAAAAGCTGCTGGGTGATCGTACTGGCACCTTCGGATAAACGACCGGAGGTGATGCCTACAAAGCCGGCACGGATGATACCCTGAATGTCAATACCATGATGGTCGTAGAAACGGGCATCTTCAATGGCAACGAAAGCATGCTGGAGATTGATCGGAATCTCGTCGATGGTTACATTTTTGCGGTTGGAACCGGAAGCTACAAGGGTTGCAATCTGATTTCCCTGGTCGTCCAATACAGTGGAAAGGTATCCGGTAGGGGTCGCATCAATATCATCTATAGATGGAGCTGAATCCAGAATACCCTTAAAGACACCGAATCCAAGGCTTCCGCCAATTACTACGACTGCGAAGAAACAGAGAAGCAGTGCTTTGCAAAAAGTAACATGAAGCTTTTTGCGGAATACGACTCTCTTGGAAGTGAGTTCAGCCTGTCGTTTCTTCGAGCCCTTTTTTCCATAATTCATATATTAGGTCTCCTTTTTTGGTATAAAGTCAAAAATTCACCGTCTATGTATTATACCAAATAACTTTGTCAGAATAAAGAAAAAATTGCATTTTATAAGGAAGTTATGGTAGTATAAAGTTATTGTATACTCAGCAGTAAAACACTGGCTGTTTTACTGCGTAAGAAAGTGATCCAAGAGTGAGCAGACTCCTTTGGCGAAGCAAAAACTTAAAATGAGTCTGCGAATCGTTATATTGAATTTATAAAAAAATACGGAGTATAAAGATAGATGAAAGTAGTATATGAGGGTGGCGAAGGAGAAATTGTTGAGAAAAAATCTCGATTTATTGCAACGGTACGTCCGGTAGAGAGTGAAGAAGAGGCAGTTGCTTTTATTAACGAAATGAAAAAGAAGTATTGGGATGCCAGACATAATTGTTCCGCTTTTGTGATTGGAGACAGACAGGAGATCAGCCGGTGTTCAGATGATGGGGAACCGGCACAGACAGCAGGCCGCCCGATGCTGGATGTGCTTTTAAAGGAAGAGCTTCACAATGTGTGCGTTGTTGTAACACGTTATTTTGGAGGAACGCTGCTTGGAACAGGAGGGCTTGTACGTGCTTATCAGAAAGCAACGCAGGAAGGTCTTGCAGACAGTGTGATCATTGACAAACAGCTGGGAAGAAAGCTTGCTATCGGGACAGACTATAATGGACTTGGCAAGCTGCAATATCTGATCGCAAAAGAAGGACTGACAATTTTGGATACCGTTTATACAGACAAAGTGGGGCTGAGTTTGATGGTTCCGATCGAAGAAGTGCAGAGTTTTGAAAAAAAAGTGACAGAGGCAACTAACGGAAATGCTGATATTTCCTGGGGTGAAGAGGTTTTATATGCTATAATCGAAAAAAATTTAAAAATCTTTGAAAAAAAGTGTTGACATTTTTATTTTGATGTCATATAATAAATATCGTTGACGGCGCAAAAGTCACAACAACAAAACTTAGGGCTATCGCCAAACGGTAAGGCAACGGACTCTGACTCCGTCATTTCAAGGTTCGAATCCTTGTAGCCCTGCTAAGAAAGCACCACGGAAGTGGTGCTATTTTTGTATAATAGGAAATTCCTTGGAATACCCTATTACGATTCGGGTGTCAAAAGGTCTGCTGAACACGATTCATGCTTTCAGAGGCTTATCGGAATGTTTTGCACAATGAAAATTGCAATATTTTTGTGTGCAATCTGCCATCATAAAGTTAAAGGCAGGCCCTTTGACACCCGAATCATAATTAGGAAAATTGATTTGCTGACATAAAAAGAAACTGGAGAGATAGCATGTACGATTTTAAGAGCCGTGTGAGATACAGCGAAGTGAACAGTGACAGACAGATGACAGTGCCGGCGTTGGTGGATTATTTGCAGAATTGCTGCTCCTTTCAATCAGAGGACATGAATATCGGTGTGGATTATCTGGAAAAGCATCAGGTTGCCTGGGTACTTTCGTCCTGGGAGATCCAGGTGAAACGCTATCCGGATTTCGCAGAAATGGTGACGGTCAGCACCTGGCCATATCATTTTAAGGGTTTTTATGGCTATCGTAATTTTACGATCCGTGATGCGGCAGGTGAAATTTGCGTGTTTGCCAACTCTGTCTGGGTTTTCATGAATACGGAGACTATGCGTCCAATGAGGGTCACAGAGGAAGTGGAGCAGGCATATGTCCGGGAATTTGAGGAACAGATTGCGTATGACTGGTCAGACCGGAAGATTAAGATCGACGGTAATGGCGAGGAAAAAGAACCGGTGCTGGTACAACGTTTTTTTATTGATACGAACCATCATATGAACAATGGAAAGTATATTCTTGTGGCAGAAGAATTTCTCCCAGAGGATTTTAAAGTCGAAAGTATCCGCGTAGAATATAAAAAATCTGCAATTTTGGGAGACAGATTACATCCGGTCGTATATAATAAGGAAGAAGACGTCGTTACGGTAGCGCTGACGGACGATGAAAAGAAGCCCTATGCAGTAGTAGAGTTTAAGAGGAAAAAAGAATGTTAAAATTAGGTGAATATCAGAAACTGACAGTTGTAAAGAAAGTAGAATTTGGCGTATATCTGGCGGAAGAACAGAATGTAGAAAGACGTGTTCTTCTTCCTGCAAAACAGGTACCGGAGAATACGAAAGTCGGAGACGAGATGGAAGTATTTCTTTATAAGGATTCCAAAGACCGTTTGATCGCGACGACAAATCAGCCAAAGCTTACACTTGGAGGCCTTGCCGTTTTAAGGGTTGTACAGGTTGGAAAGATTGGTGCTTTTTTGGATTGGGGTCTGGAAAAAGATCTGTTTCTTCCATATAAAGAGATGACGATGAAGGTATCGCCGGAAGACGAGATTCTGGTGACCTTATATATTGATAAAAGCAGCAGATTGTGCGCGAGCATGAAGAAGCTGTATGACCTGCTTTCTACAGATGCACCATATAAGGAAGGGGATGTAGTAGAAGGAAGGGTTTATGAATTCAGTGACAATTTCGGAACATTTCTTGCAGTGGATGACCGTTATTCGGCTATGCTTCCGAAGTTTGAAGATGCCAGCAAGCTTCGCATCGGAGATGTGATCGAAGTAAAAGTAACGAATGTAAAGCCAGATGGAAAATTAGATGTTTCCATGCGCGAAAAAGCATATCTGCAAATGGATGAAGATGCAGAAAAGGTAATGCAGGTAATCGAAGAATTTGCAGGCGTTCTTCCGTTCAGTGATAAGGCTTCACCGGAAGTGATCAAGCGTGAGACAGGACTCAGCAAAAATGCGTTCAAACGTGCGGTGGGAAGATTATACAAAGAACACCGTGTTGAAATTACAGAAAAAAGTATAAGGAAGGTAAAGTAAGATGAAAAAAGTGATCAGTACAGAAAAAGCACCAGCAGCAATCGGACCATATTCCCAGGCAATCGAAGTGAATGGAATGGTTTATACATCAGGAATCATCCCGGTAGTTCCAGAGACAGGAGAGATCCCGGAAGGATCAGCAGCGCAGGCAAAGCAGGCATTGACAAATCTTTCTAATTTACTTGAGGCAGCCGGCACAAATATGGACAACGTTGTGAAAACAACCGTATTCATTAAGGAAATGAACGATTTCGGCGCGATCAATGAAGTATACAAGACATTCTTTACAGCAGACTTCCCATCCAGAAGCTGCGTTGAGGTTGCAAGACTTCCGAAGGATGTTATGCTTGAGATTGAAGCAGTTGCGATCAAATAAGTATTAGTAGTATAAGTGACAAATAAGATTCCAGTAGAAAAAAGGCTGTTCTTTCTGTGATGTTACAGATGGAGCAAAAAGATTCCAGGTTTCATTGTGCGGGGCACTCGGATGAGGCTCATCTCCAGTGCACAAGGAGCAACCTGGAATTTTTTTATATAATAGGATTCGGGTGTCAAAAGGTCTGCTTCTTAGTTTAGAGTGACAAATAGCACAAAAAAATATTGCCAATAAAGGTTACGGAGTAGACCTTTTGACACCCGAATCCAAAGAACAGCAAAAAGCGGCTGCAAGCCTTGTTTTGCTGTCTTTGCAACCGTTTTTGCTGTTTCAGGTAAATGATGTCTTCTCCTCATAGGCCACGCTATTGCCAAGAGCTCAGGCATCGATTTTGCATGTTTTCCATAATCCTGATGCTTTCTCCTCATAAGCCTGTCTATTGTCAAGAGCTCAGGCATCGAGTTTCTATGTTTTCCATGATTCCGATGCCTTCTCATCATAAGACTGTCTATTGTCAAGAACTCAGGCATCGATTTTCTATGTTTTCCGTAATCCCGATGTTTTCTCTTTATAAGCCTGTCTATTGTCAAGAGCCAAGGCATCGATTTTCTATGCTTTCTATGATTCCGATGCCTTCTCAGGCATCGATATTTAAAACAACTTGCGTATCCGATGTTTCTTGTCTCAAAGAGAAAGGTACTCGCCCCATATTCCAAAACAATTTCTCATATCATAAGCTATTTTCATGAGTTCAAGCATCGAGTTTCTATATTTTTGATGATTCCGATGCCTTTTTCTCATAAGTTCACGCTATTGCCATGAATTCAGGCATCGATTTTCCATGTTTTCCGTAATTCCGATGCTTTCTCCTCATAAGCTCACGCTATCTGAAGATTTCCTTTTTGCAGATGATCCAGGAAATAGCAGCTGCGATCAGGATAAGTGCCGCCGCATTCGGCACCGCAAATAAAAATACTGACCATTGCAAGCACGAATCCGTGGATCATATTTAATAAGATTCCAAGTGAAGCGGACTCATGCTTCACCAAAGGAATCTGCTCACACCTGAACCACTTCTTTATGCGGCAAGAACAGCAACAAATTCACAATTGTTCACAATTTACATATAGAATAAAGGTTGACAGTATACTGGCGCTTTGCTATAATAAACGCGTAATAAATGTAACAAATTTGTAACAAATGATTTCTTGGAGGCAATGAACAAGATGAATAATAGAAAAAAAGTGGTCAGCTGCTTACTGGCAGGTGCCATATTAATAGGAGGAACAGGTATCGGTACGAATGCAGCGCAGGCTGGCGGTGTAACATCTGTGATCGCAACAGGTATTACATCTAACGGTTCTCCGGCAGCGGGCTTTTCCAAAATGCTTTCCCAGTGTCTGATCGATACAGATAAGGCCGCAGAAGAAGCAGCAGCTCAGCAGGCCGCAGAAGAACAGCAGGTCAGTGAGAATGAAGTACCGGTTGTAAAATCTGAATATTCAGACATTGCGATCGCACAGGTAAATAACTACGTGAACGTAAGAGCAGAAGCCAATACAGACAGTGAGGTTGTTGGAAAGTTATATAATAATTCTGCAGCTACTGTATTAGAGACAACAGAAGATGGCTGGTACCGGATCACATCCGGAAGTGTTGACGGATATGTAAAAGCAGAATACGTTGTTACCGGAGATGAAGAGCTTGCAAGACGTGTCAGCACACGTTATGCAACGGTTACAACGACGACATTATATGTAAGAACAGCACCTTCTACAGAGTCCAGTATCCTTACGATGCTTGGAGAAGGGGATGACTTTGTTGTTGTAGATGAATCTATGAAGGACAGTGGATGGGTTATCGTTACAACAGAGGAAGGCGATGGATACGTTTCTACAGATTATGTGAATCTGTGGACAGATTTTGTGAAGGCAGAATCCAAGGCAGAAGAAGAAGCAAGACTTGCGAAGGAAGAAGCTGAGCGTCAGGCAGCAGCCGCTGCAGCAGCCGCTGCGAAGAAAAAGAAGTCTAGCAGTGCAGCAGGCAGCACAGGAAGTACATCTTCTTCTGGCAGTGCATCCTATTCCGCACCAAGCGGATCAAATGGACAGGCAGTTGCGAACTATGCATCCCAGTTTATTGGTAATCCATATGTATATGGTGGCTCTAGCCTTACAAATGGAACGGACTGTTCCGGATTTGTTATGTCTGTTTATGCAGCATTTGGAATCAGCCTCCCACATTCTTCGAGTGGACAGAGAAGCTGCGGATATGGTGTAAGCCTCTCTGAAGCACAGCCTGGCGATATTGTCTGCTATAGTGGACATGTTGGTATTTATGTAGGTAATAATACGATCGTACATGCAAGTACACCGTCAAGCGGTATCAAATATTCTACCGCTACATATAGAAATGTTCTTTCTGTAAGAAGAATTTTCTAA
>CAKRLC010000021.1 GCA_934358955.1 uncultured Roseburia sp.
TGCTCACTGATATCCAGACGCTGGCTTAATTCGTGAATTGTTACGAAAGAGCCAGTGTCTTTTTCTATTTCATCATGCGCATTTATTACCTTTTCAAAATCTTCTGATGTCATTCTTATTTTTCTTTTTCCAACAGAAAGATAACGAATTTGTGAATCTGCATGATGCTCCAAGATGGCATTTGTTCCAAGGCTGAGAAGATGAGCAAGAAATTCCAGACAGAGAGCCTTTAAAAGAGAGAACGTCATTTTGTTTTGACGAAGTAAAACCTCTGTTTTTGACAGAAGCTCTTTTAAGTCAGGTGCAAGATAGGAGTATCTTATATTGGGATGAATAAAAGCCAGTGAATCTTTTTCATATTCTATAAAAGGAAGCAGCTCCTCACATAGATAATCCATTTGAATGGAAATTTCTATACCACGAAAACGTTGTCCACATTTCCAACAATTAATGCCACCGGCAGATTGTTCGATGGCAAGAAAAGCAGAGGGATGTGACAATGTTTCCAGTTTCTTATTTATAAGTGAGTAGGTAATTCCTTCGTAAATAATGCCAAAATGAAGATAGGAGGATTTATAGTCAAACTCGGACAACATATCGACAGGAATCGTATAATTTCCGGTTCCACACTGAATGGTGTCTAAAGATCCTAAAACATGAATGTTGCCAACAGAGGGATTTGCCCAGATCTGTTCGGTTCCTTTTTCGTTATTGCAGGTTAAACCTATTTGCCTGTAAAAGTGAAGGCTATAGTCTTTTGGGTTGGTTGCTTTATAATAGTTCATAATAAAAAAATCCAGACAGGCAGGATTCTTTGAATGCATGTCTGTCAAAGTGTAAGATTAGATAAGTTTCGAGGTTAGTAATGCCTAACACGCAAATATGCTAACACAAAAAATAAAATCTGTCAAAAAGTTTTGATCAGTTGCTGATATAATTTAACGGAATCCTTTCCTGCAGAAAAGTATAGACGTGAGAAAGTACGACGTGCTATAATTAAAAAAAATTGGCAAAACAGACGAAAGTCTGTGACGCAAAGCTATAGGGCCTGTAAAATGGCAGCCAGTTGCATAAGATTTACACTGTCTATAGGACGGTGTTTTTTGCGTTACAAGATCCGGGGACTAAAGGTCTGTGCTGTAACCTTTGAACACCGGATTTTTACAGGAAAAATAAGAAAAGGAACGTAATATGAGAAAAAATAGAAAAAATCATTCCGGCGGCACAGCATGGAAAAAAATCTGTATTGCTGCATGTCTTATGACCGGAATCCTGATATTGGGAGGATGCAAAGATAAGAACGAGAAAGTAGCAGACAACGAACTGCCGGAGATTATCATTGGAATGGATAATTTCGAACCTTACAGCTATCAGGCAAGTGATGGCGGGTATAGAGGAATTGATGTTGAACTGGCAGAAGAAGCATTTCGGCGGCTTGGATATCAGCCAAAATTTGAGAATATTATCTGGGAAGACAAGGATAAGCTTCTGGAAGATGGAACGATTGACTGCCTGTGGAGCAGCTATTCCATGAACGGAAGAGAAGATAAATATCAGTGGGCAGGACCGTATCTGTACAGCCGCCAGATGGTGGTTGTAAGAGCTGAGAGCGAAATCCAGTCGCTTCAGGATCTGAAGGGAAAGAAAGTTGCAGTTCAGGCAACGACAAAGGCGGAAGATCTTTTCCTTCATAATATTGCGTCAGACCTTCCGCAGGTGGAGCAGGTAAACTGTTTTTCTACGACGGATGAGATTTATGCCGCACTTCGGAAAAATTATGTCGATGCGATCGCAGGGCATGAGGCAATGCTTGGCAGTCTGGTGAAAGACGGAGAGAGAGCTTACCGTATGCTGGAAGAAAGTCCTTATAAATCAGAGCTTGGAATTGCCTTTAAAAAAGGGACTCATGAAGAAGTCGCAGCAGACCTTACAGAAACGCTGAAAGAAATGCAAAATGAAGGCGTTACAGAAAAAATAGTTGCAAAATATGGATTGGATGCGGATGAGATTCTGCCGGGAGGAGAAAGGAAATGAGCAGACAGATGAAGACGCAGACACAGGAAAAACAGAAGGGCAGAAAGGCTGGAAAGAAAAAGCAGGCGGACAAGAATGTATGTTTACTGGTATCAGTACTGCTTCTGATTGGAATTCTGAACTTTTTCCTGCTGACAGCACGGGATAATAAACAGCTGAACAATACGCTGAATGAGACATTTGACTTTGTAAAGCAGCGGATTGAAAGTTATGAGGCTTATAATACAAATGATCGGGTGAAGAGCCTGGTTCGTCTTTTGGACAAAACAACAGAATTAAGCAGGGCCATGGCGCAGGAGGAAAATCTCAGTGCGGAAATGCTGGATGAATATGCCAGGGAACAGCGGCTGACAGGAGTTCTTGTACTGGATCAGAATCTGAATGTGATAGAACAGAATACAAGTGATGTGGATACGATGCTGTTATGGCAGAAGTTGATTAATAGTGATTATGTACGTGATATTGCAGACCATCCGGAAAAGACATATACGACACGCATGAGAAATGAAGGAACACTTTATGATTTTGCAGCAGTGGCAAGGCAGGATGCAGCAGGGATCCTGATCACATATGCGAAGAAAGAGGAAGTAAGTGAGCTTAACGGAGATCTGACGATGGCGTCGTTATTTTCAGATTTTCCTTTTGAGATGAATGGAAGTGTTGTGATCTGTGATGATGACAAAATTGTCAGTGCGAATAAAGAGGAGCTTGCTTCCCGTTCTGTAGAAGACTTAAAGAGTCTGTATGAAAATGAATTTAAGGCAGATGGAAACGGAATTGTCTGTCTTCATTCAGAGAATGAAAACTGGTATGGACGCCGGGAGAAGATCAAGAACTATGATGCATATATCTTTTTCCCGGAAGACCATGTATATCTCACGCGTAATATAGTAAGTGTAATCTATGTACTGCTTGCACTGCTTCTTTTCTTACTTTATAAGGTGAGCAGGAGCAGAACAGAAAAGAGAAGCATCCTTCAGGATCAGAAGAGACTTCGCGTGATCAATGCACTTGGTCAGGCATACTCTTCCATTTCCCTTGTAAATTTAAAAACAGAAGAAACTGAAGTTATAAAAGCTTCGACGAATATGAAGCCGGATGAGAAGGGGAATATGCTGTCAAAAACGCACCAGGAAGAACTGATACAGCAGGTTATCGCAGAACCATTTCGGGATGCATACAGGGAATTTGCTGATATCAGTACAGTGGCAAAGCGCCTGGAAGAACGTGAGACATTGAGCTTTACAACCCAGACAGTGGATGGAAGATGGCTGACGATCATCATTGTGCCGCAGGGATACGGTAAGCATGAGAAATTGCGCACCGTTCTGGTTGCGATCCGCGATGTGACGGAAGAAAAGGAACGCGAGATAGAGCAGGATCAGAATCTGAGAAATGCATTGGCAGCCGCAGAGCATGCGAACCAGGCAAAGACAGCGTTTCTTTCCAATATGTCCCATGATATCCGTACGCCGATGAATGCAATCATTGGATTTACTGCGCTTGCAACCACACATATTGACAGTAAAGAGCTTGTTTTGAATTATCTGAAAAAGATCCATACATCCGGACAGCATCTGCTCAATTTGATCAATGATGTGCTGGATATGAGTCGGATCGAGAGTGGCTCCGTTCAGATCGAATATGCCACGGTACATCTGCCGGATATTCTGAATGATCTGAGAACAATCACTCAGGGGACTGCATTTTCCAAGCATCAGGAGATAAACATTGATACACAGGATGTGCTCCATGAAGATATTGTGACCGATAAGCTGCGACTAACGCAGGTGCTTTTAAATATGATCAGTAATGCAGTGAAGTTTACACCGGCAGGAGGAAAGATCCATATTGGTGTTACGGAGCAGCCATGCAGAAGAGATGGATATGCAACCGTGATGTTCTGCGTGAAGGACAATGGAATTGGGATGTCACCAGAGTTTCGGGAGCATGTGTTCGACTCATTTGCAAGAGAACATACCGTTACAGAAAATGGAATTGGAGGAACCGGTCTTGGAATGGCGATCGCCAAAAATATTGTGGATATGATGGGTGGTACGATCCGGGTTGAAAGCGAAGTTGGAAAAGGAACAGAAATTACCGTTGTGCTTGAATGTAAAATCTCAGAAGAGGCAGCAAAACTGGAACCTGCTTTTGAGCATGGTAAACTCCCGGAAAACGAGAATCAGAAGAATCAGAACGAAGACCAGAAAAACTATGCAGGCAAGAAAATTCTTCTTGTAGAAGACAATGAGCTAAACCGTGAGATTGCAACAGAACTAATGCAGGAAATCGGCCTGGATGTGGATACGGCAGAGGATGGTATGGATGCAGTGAATATTATGTCATCTGCAGAAGGCAGAAAATATGACCTGATCTTCATGGACATTCAGATGCCAAAGATGGACGGATACACGGCAACCAGGGAAATACGTACGCTGACTGATCAAAAATGTGCCAATATACCGATCATCGCGATGACGGCAAATGCTTTTGAGGAAGACCGGAAAAAAGCGGTCAAGGCAGGAATGAATGGGCATATTGCAAAACCGATCAGTATCGATGTGATTTTGGAAAATCTGGATCGTATTTTTGAAAAATAAAGAGGAGAACTTTTGAAAAATGAATTGCGTAAGAAATTATGAAGACAAAATATATTCTACGAATAGTGCAGTACTTGGAGATAACGTATTCCAGACATTTCAAAAAACAATCTTAAACAATGGCGGCGTAGGCACCATTACAGGTTATTTTGATCCGGAGCTTACCATTTTATCAGTAAGCGGACTGTTTTTACATAATATCGGTTATACGTATGATTCATTTATGGAACAGACAAAGGGCTCACTTAAAAATCTTTTTTATGGTGAAAATGTCAGCTTTTTGGATGAAGAACGTTTCCCGTCTATTGAGGGGAGAGGAGAAGGGCAGATTCTGGCAGCAGACGGGTCTTTGATGAATGTTTATCTTTATAAAGAGAATGCATGGGATGAGAATGGGCAGAAAATCTGGGTGATGTCTGCACAGGTGAACTGGGAGCGTCAGAATCTGGCTTTGGTTAACGGAGCGATCAGCTCCGGACTCTGGTTTTTCGAGTGTGATGAAAATGGCAGAATCGCCAATGTGAACTGGAGCCATGCTTTTCGAAGAATGCTTGGCTACCATGATATTTTGGATTTCCCGAACAAGCTGGAATCACTGACACAACTTCTGCATCCGCAGGATAAAGAACGGGTATTAAACCAGCTTTATGCAGCAATTGAAGATAAGAGCAATCAGATAAAATTTAATGTAGAATACCGGGTCAAAACGAAGGATGACAGCTACCGGTGGTTTCGTACATCCTCAGAAGTGATACGCCGCGTGGATGGTACAGCCAGCCGGATCGCAGGAACGTTTATTGACATTGATGCAGAGAAAAAAAGAAGTATGCAGGAACAGAAGTCGGCTGCCTTTCACCGTGCTTTTACCAAGTCGAATTTGTGCGAATACTATGTGAATCTGGAAGATAATTCTTTCGATACATTTAAGGTGGAGACTTCCCTGATGACTGCTTTTGAAAAGAGTCATACATGGGATGAGTTGATCCGGTATTTTGTAGAACACTATGTTATCGAAGAGAACAAAAAGGCTGTGACAGATTTTTATAACCGCGCTTATATTGCGGAACGCTTAAAAGGCCTTGAGACAGAACTGAGTCTGGAATGCCGCATCCTGCTGGATGGAAAAGAACGCTGGGTACGGAATGTGGTCATGCGCGGTGAAATAGGAGATTCTGAATATGCCATGATTTTTCTCAGAGATATTACAGAGGTAAAAGAGGAAAGTATCAAGCAGCGCAAAATGGCTTCTGACAATGCTTCCATGAAACAGCTGATCGAGAGTATGGTGCGTCTGGTTGACCGTTTTGCCGTCTGTGATCTCAAGAATGACAAATATAGATTTTATAATCTGAAGGGGCAGGTCATTTATGAGCCATTTGGCAGATACAGTGATTTTCAAAAACAACTGCTTGTTAATTATAAAACGATGGAACCGCTTGAAGCGATGAGTGTACTGCTTTCCCCGGAAAATATCTGTAAGAATCTGACTAGCGAAGATGATATTTATAAATTTGAATATTGTTCTAAGAATGAGGAAATCTATAAAATTGCATCCTTTATTCCAGTGGAATGGGAGAACGAAAAGCCGGTAAAGGTATTGTGGGTTTCTATGGATGTGTCCCAGGAAAAAAAAGCAGAGATTGAATCACGCAAAGCCCTAAAGGATGCATACAAGGCTGCAGAAAATGCCAGCCGTGCGAAGTCAGAGTTTCTTTCCAATATGTCCCATGATATCCGTACGCCGATGAATGCCATTGTTGGCATGACGGCGATAGCAGGTGCTAATATTGATAATCAGGCAAGAGTGATGGAATGTCTTGGCAAGATCACAAAATCAAGCCGCCATCTGCTGGGACTGATCAATGAAGTGCTGGATATGGCGCGCATCGAAAGCGGAAAAATGTCGCTGACAGAGGAAGATTTCAGCCTGTCTGAGATGATAGATAATCTGATTACAATGATCAAACCAAGTATTGATGAGCATAAGCATAACCTGAATGTGCATATCAGAAACATTGAGCACGAGGCTGTCTGTGGTGACAGTCTGAAAATACAGCAGATTTTTGTAAACCTGTTGAGCAATGCCATCAAATATACGCCTGACGGAGGAACGATTACTATTTCTATCGAAGAAAAACCAAAAGGATTTTCAGAGCTTGGCTGTTATGAATTTATCATTGAGGATAACGGGATCGGTATGACTTCTGAATTTCAGAAGATAATGTTTGAACCGTTCAGCCGTGCAGACGATAAACGGACGACCAGGGTTCAGGGAACAGGACTTGGTATGGCAATTACCAAAAATATCGTGAATCTGATGAATGGCAGTATTGAGGTGGAGAGTGCACCAAATCAGGGAACAAAGATGACGGTAACGATTTTCCTGAAGCTTCAGGAAAATGAAGAAGAGCAGGAAAAAGAACTGATGAATCTGCCAATCCTTGTCGTAGATGATGACAAAACCTGTTGTGAAAGTACGGCGGCTACTTTAAGCGAGATAGGCATCACCTGTGACTGGGTACTTTCCGGAAAGGAAGCGGTACAAAGGTGTTATGCACGTCACGAGAAAAAAGAGGATTATTTTGCCGTTATTCTGGATTGGAAGATGCCGGAGATGGATGGAATTGAAACCGCCCGTCAGATCAGAAAATGTGTTGGAAGTGACGTCACGATCATTCTCCTGTCAGCTTTTGAATTCAGCGAGATTGAAGAGGCTGCAAAGGAAGCAGGAGTGGATGCCTTTATTGCAAAACCACTGTTTAAATCCAGGCTGACAGCCACATTGAGGCGATTTACTTCAGAAAAAAAAGAAACGTCGGAAACAGATTATTTCGAAAAAGCAGATTACAGCGGAAAACGGATTTTACTGGTGGAAGACAATGAACTGAACAGAGAGATCGCAACTGAGATCCTGCAAATGACAGGTGCAGAAGTAGAGTGTGCTGAAAATGGTAAAATCGCAGTGGAAAAAATCCAAAATGCTCGGGAAAACCGATATGACCTGGTATTTATGGATATTCAGATGCCTGTTTTAAACGGTTACGAGGCGACCGCTGCGATCCGTGGATTAGGGGGAGCAAGGGGAAGTGTTCCGATCGTTGCCATGACTGCAAATGCCTTTGCAGAAGATGTGCAGAAAGCAAAAAATGCTGGAATGAATGGGCATATTGCAAAACCACTGGACATGGATAAGCTGAATGATATTTTAAAAAAATGGTTGCTGTAAGTTAAGAGCCGGACTTCGGAAAGTCCGGCTCTTAGTGGTTGGTGTAAAATCAACTTACGCATTCTTCAGATCTATAAAGTTTGAAATTTCTTTGTAAGTCTTGTATTTCTGTCATATGTGACTTTTCGATGCCAGCACTGACATCGATATTTAAAAGAAATGCCATTTTCGATGCTTCTTGCTTCAAGGAAATGTGTATTTGTCATATTTTTCAAACTGTTTTCTTATGCCACAAGCTACTTTCAAGAGCCAAAACATCGATTTTCTATTTTTGCGAAAATTTCGATGCCTTTCTTCTATAAATCAAGCACTATTGCTCTTATATAAGCATCGGAATTGGTAGTTTTTTATGAAATCGTTTCATTCTGCTTCGGAAGCAACGCATTTCTTATCAGAACAAGCTTATTTACCTTTAAAAATCAGTGCGTCTTACGGTTGATGTAATTCGTCTTATATTTGGAGTAGATGATCTTCTGGCTGCTGTAGAGTCCGTAGTAGCCGGAAAGCATGTAACTGAATGCAACTGCAAGCAGGAAATATGGCATACCGTCATAACCAAATAATTCAAAGCTGATCAGTAAGGATGTGATCGGGCAGTTGGTAACACCACAGAAAACGGCTGTCATGCCGACTGCGGCACAGAGGCTTGGAGAGAAGCCAAGCAGATTTCCAAACAGACAACCGAAGGTTGCTCCGGTAAAGAAGGATGGAACGATCTCGCCGCCCTTATAACCGGCTCCAAGTGTTAATGCCGTAAAAATCATTTTCAGCAGGAAGGCTTCCGGACGTACCGAACCTTCAATGCATTGTTCAATGACATTCATGCCGGCGCCGTTATACGTCTGGTCACCGACAAGCAGAGTCAGGACAATGATAATACATCCGCCTACGAAGATACGGATATATGGATTCTGGAACAGCTTCTTGTAAATATGCTCACTCTGGTGGAGCAGGATACAAAAAAGAATACTGACACCGGCACATAAAACTGCTAGAACGGAAATCTTCACAGCGGTAGAAATCTGCAGTGCCGGAATGTTATCAAGTAAGAACAATTCCGGAGCAACTCCGAAAAACCGGGCAACTGCGTAGGCAACGAGCGAGGAGATTACGCATGGAACAAGAGCTGCATAATACATGACACCAACGCTGACCACTTCCATGGAAAAGACGGCAGCTGCCATCGGAGTACCGAATAAGGCAGAGAAAGCAGCACTCATGCCGCACATGATCATAATATGTTTGTCTTTTTCGTCAAAACGGAACAATTTGCCGAGGCCATTTCCGATACTGCCGCCAAGCTGTAAGGCAGCTCCTTCACGTCCTGCGGATCCACCGAAGAGATGGGTGAGCAGTGTGGAAATAAAAATCAATGGAGCCATACGCAAAGGCAGGTTTTCATCGGAATGGATCGCAGATAATACAAGGTTGGTTCCGGTGTCTTTTTCGTCATGCAATAGTCGGTAACAGCCTACGATAACAAGTCCGGCGACCGGAAGAAGAAAAAGTAACCATGGATTCTTTGTGCGCATCAGTGTTACAACAGACATGCCAAAGTAAAAGAGGGTGCCGACACCGCCTACAAACAGTCCGGAAAGAATGGAAAAAAGGACCCATTTTCCGGAGGTGGCAATTCTGCTGAAGTCGTGTTTTAATTTTTGTTGGAATATTTCTTTCATGATAGTTCACTTTCTGAATAGTATGATTTTTTATTGCTTAAATGATTCGGCTGTCAAAAAACTGCATTTCAGTTTAGAAATGCAGATTGCACAAGTCTTCTATCTAACTAAAATAGTAGCATTTTAAATAGAAGATTTCAATTAAAATATCCTTTGAAAGATTTCGTGTGAATTGCATTTGCTGATTTTTACAAAGGTTTACAAAAAACCATGAAATATGACATGCCTTGAACCTATATGAAAAAGAAACTGATGGCAAAATGCACAAAAACCATGCGCCATTTTTATGTAATATAGAGAATGTAACAAAAGGTACTTGCATCCTTCTGAAAAAGGGTTATAATACAATTATCAGCTGGAAACGTTACCGGAAACATTACCGAAAAGGATTCCAAAGACGTTACAGCAAAACGGCAGGCAGCCGCAAAAGATGCACGGAATATAAGGTGCATAATTTATAGGAGGATGAAAATATGAAACGAAAAGTATTATCAGTGATGCTTGCAACAGCAATGACAGCAACTTTATTCGCTGGATGCGGAAGTGATACTTCCAATGCTGGAAGTGGGGATGCAGCAAGTACAGCAGAAGCAACGGAGTCAGCAGACAGCTCCAAGACAGATGCAGCCGCAGGTGGTGGTTCTGTTTATTACTTAAACTTCAAACCAGAACAGGATCAGGCATGGCAGGATCTGGCTGCAAAGTATACCGAGCAGACAGGAACAAAGGTAACTGTTATTACAGCCGCAGATGGTACTTATGAGCAGACATTAAAATCAGAGATGGCAAAGAAAGAAGTACCTACATTATTCCAGGTAAACGGACCAGTAGGACTTGCAAACTGGAAAGATTACTGCTTAGATCTTTCTGGCAGCGAAATTTATTCACATCTGACAAGTGATGACTTCGCATTAAAAGATGGTGATGCAGTAGATGGTATCGCATATGTTGTTGAGACATACGGCCTCATTTATAACAAGAAGATCTTAAATGACTACTGTACAATGGACAACGCAGTAATTTCTTCTATCGATGAGATTAACAACTTTGATACATTAAAAGCAGTTGCAGACGATATTCAGTCCAGATTAGACGAGATCAATGATGAATTCGGATATGACCTTCAGGGTGCTTTCACTTCCGCAGGTATGGATGGATCTTCTGACTGGAGATTTAAAACTCATTTAGCAAACCTTCCAATCTACTATGAATACAAAGACAAAGGCATCGAGTCTACAGATGCGATCGAAGGAACATACCTTGATAACTACAAACAGATTTGGGATTTATATATCACAGATTCTACCTGCAAACCAGGAATGCTTTCCTCTAAGACAGGTGATGAAGCTGAATCCGAATTCGGTATGGAAGAAGCAGTCTTCTATCAGAATGGTACATGGGAATATGGTAACCTTACAAATGAAGACAATGGTTATCTTGTAACAGCAGACGATATGAGTATGATGCCAATCTACATTGGTGTTGAAGGTGAAGAGAATCAGGGACTTTGCACAGGTTCTGAGAACTACTGGTGTGTAAACAGCAAGGCTTCTGCAGAAGATCAGCAGGCAACCTTAGATTTCTTAAACTGGGTGATCACATCTGATGAAGGACGTGAATCTATGGCTCATGAAATGGGATTCACAACACCATTTGATACATTCACAGGTGATTATGTAGCAGATAACGTATTTATCCAGGCTTCTAACCAGTACATCGCTGATGGTAAATATTCTGTAACATGGAACTTCTCTACAATCCCATCTGAGACATGGAAAGATGGCGTAGGTTCTGCATTATTAGAGTATGCACAGGGAACAGCTGACTGGGACGGTGTTGTAACAGCATTCGTTGACGGATGGGCTACTGAGTACGCAGCAGCAAACAAATAAATTTTAAATGACTGACAAGGAAAGGGTGTGTGGTCTGCCACTCACCCTTTCATAGTATAAAGTTGTATGATGATGAGAGGATGGAAGTTATGGAGAAAGCGATCAAAAAATATTTTCCGGTTTTTGCGCTCCCAACATTAGTGGCATTTACAATCGGCTTTATAGTTCCTTTTCTTATGGGTATCTATTTATCATTTTGTGAATTCACAACAGTTACTGATGCAAGCTTTGTGGGGTTAAAAAACTATCTGCGTGTATTTACTGACGCAACGTTTGTACATGCATTATGGTTCACCGCATTATTTACCATTGTGTCTGTATTGACGATCAATGTCTTTGCGTTTGTAATAGCGATGCTTTTAACAAAGGGAATTAAGGGTACTAATTTTTTCCGTACCGTATTTTTTATGCCAAACCTGATCGGTGGTATCGTATTAGGTTATATCTGGCAGATTTTATTAAATGGTATTTTAAGCCATTTTGAAAGAACACTGACTTATTCTTCTTCTTATGGATTCTGGGGTCTGGTTATCTTAATGAACTGGCAGCAGGTTGGTTATATGATGATCATTTATATTGCAGGAATACAGAATATTCCGGGAGAGCTGATCGAGGCAGCAAAGATGGATGGAGCTTCTAACTGGCAGTTATTAAAGAGTGTTACAATCCCTATGGTAATGCCTTCTATCACAATCTGTTCCTTCCTGACACTGACGAACTCCTTCAAACTGTTTGACCAGAACCTGGCTCTGACAGCAGGTGAACCATCGAACAATTCACAGATGTTAGCACTGAATATTTTTGAAACATTCTATGGAAGAACCGGCTGGGAAGGCGTTGGCCAGGCAAAAGCAGTGATCTTCTTTATTATTGTAGCGATCATCGCACTGACGCAGAATAGGCTGACCAAGGCAAAGGAGGTACAGCAGTAATGGCAAAGAAAGTAAAAGAAAAAAATGATGTAAGTGCAGTAAGAAAAGCAAAGCATGGCGGCATTCTGACAGCATTCTTCAGTTTACTGACCGTATTTTATCTGTACCCGATTTTTCTGGTATTGATCAACTCGTTTAAGAAAAAAGGATTTATCACGAAAAATGCATTTGCATTGCCAAATGAAAAATCCTTCACCGGAATTTCCAATTTCGTTCGCGGTATTGAAAAAACGAACTTTTTCCAGGCATTTGGAAACTCTGTTATCATTACCGTTGGCTCTGTTGCAGTGATCATTTTATGTACTTCCATGTGCGCATGGTATATCACAAGAGTGCATAATAAACTGAATACAACTATTTACATGTTATGTCTGTTTTCCATGATCGTACCATTCCAGATGGTTATGTTTACATTATCAAAACTTGCAAATATGATGCATCTGAATAACCCGATCGGTATTATCTTAGTATATCTTGGATTTGGTGCAGGATTAGCGGTATTTATGTTCTGCGGTTTTGTAAAGAGTATTCCGCTCGAGATCGAAGAGGCTGCCATGATCGATGGATGTACACCGATCCAGACATTTTTCCAGGTTGTATTCCCGATTATGAAACCAACAGCCATTACCGTTGCAATTTTACAGGCAATGTGGATCTGGAACGATTACTTACTTCCATATCTGGTATTGGATATTAAAAAGTATAAAACAATCCCAATTGTAATCCAGTACTTAAAGGGCGGTTATGGAGCTGTTGACTGGGGTACTATGATGGCAATGCTTGTACTTGCAATTGTCCCGATTGTTATTTTCTATGTGGCATGCCAGAAATATATTATCGAAGGTGTTGTTGCAGGAGCGGTAAAAGGTTAATAGAATCATAAGTTAAGGTTGTAATTGTTCTCTGTTTTTGGTAAAATGGACACGCTTCTGCAGTCGTAGTAAGGATTGCGGATAACGTGTTTTAAATAAAGAAGTAAAAGAAAAGACAGGAAATAATAATATGGTTACGATTAAGGATATAGCCAGGGAATCAGGATATTCAGTCAGTACGGTTTCCAGGGTTCTGAATCATAGAAGCGATGTCAGTCCTGATGCAAAGAAAAAAATTGAAGAAATAGTTGAAAAATTTCATTTTGTTCCGAATAATAATGCAAAACATTTAAAACAGAATAGTACGAAAGCAATCGGAGTGCTTGTCAAAGGTATTTCCAATATGCTTTTCTCCAACATCGTGGAAGAGATCCAGCGGATGATCGGAAAAACAGACTATACTTTGATTGTTTCTTATATTGATGAGGATGATAACGAGGTAGAGCAGGCTCTGCAGCTTTGCAGGGAGCGCAAGCCGCTTGGACTGTTATTTTTAGGTGGTAATCCGGAATTTTTCAAACAGGATTTTGCAAAAGTGGATGTACCAAGCGTCCTTGTAACGAACCGTGCCAATGAGCTTTTGTTTCAGAACTTATCCAGCGTGGCAACCGATGATATTGCGGCAGGAAAATGTGCAGTAGATGCATTGTTTGAGGCTGGTCATAATAAGATTGGTATTCTTGGCGGTGATCCGGTCAAGTCTTATACGAGCCATCAGCGTTATCTTGGATGCCGTGAGAGCTTTGCAGAGCATCAGAAGGAGATGAACCTGGATGTTTGTTATGAGAAGGCAAGATTCTCCTTTGACAGTGCTTACCGCGCAATGAAGCGGCTGATCGAAAAGTATCCGGATCTGACGGCGGTCTTTGCAATGTCAGATGTTATGGCAATCGGCGCGATTCGTGCGCTGCGTGATATGGATTATCGCGTGCCGGAAGATGTTTCTGTCATAGGCTTTGATGGAACGGTACTAGCAGAATATTACAATCCAAAGCTTGCCACGATCAGACAGCAGTACAAAACACTTGCAATACGGAGTGTAGAAATATTATTTGGACAGATTGAATTGAAAAACGAACCGATTTATGAAGTAGTACCTTTTGAGTTTGCAAATGGGGAGAGCATACAGAATTTGAAATAGAGTTGCAGGACTCACTTAGGAGGAATAAATGTTATGAGAAGCAGTGGTGTATTGATGCACATCTCATCTTTGCCATCTCCTTATGGAATTGGTACGATGGGAAAAGAAGCAAGAAAATTCGTTGATTTTCTGGAGAAAGCAGGACAGAAGTACTGGCAGATACTTCCAATCTGTCCTACGAGCTACGGAGATTCGCCATATCAGTCTTTTTCAAGCTTTGCAGGGAATCCATATTTTATCGATCTGGAACAGCTTTGCAAAGATAAATTATTAAAAAAATCAGAGTGTGATTCTTTCCCATGGGGAAAGAATCCGCATTATGTAGATTATGGTGTCATGTATCATTCGCGTTATGCGTTATTAAAGAAAGCTTATGTGCGTTTTTGCAAGAACGAGCCGGAAGCATTTGCTGTGTTCTGTGAAGCAGAGAAAGACTGGCTGGATGATTATGCTTTATTTATGGCGTTAAAGGATGCGCATGATGGAGCTGCCTGGTCTGAGTGGGAACCTGAATTAAAGACCAGGGAAGAAAGTGCACTGGAAGAAGCGAGAGTAACGTATGCTGATGGCATCCGTTTTTATAAGATGCTGCAGTATTTATTCTACGAACAGTGGCGTGCTTTAAAAGCATATATCAATGAACGTGGGATTGAGGTCATTGGGGATGTGCCGATTTATGTTGCAGGGGATTCTGCTGACGTATGGGCAAACCCGACGCAGTTTTACCTGGATGAGAATCTGGATCCAATCGATGTGGCCGGATGCCCGCCGGATGCATTTTCCGCAGACGGACAGCTTTGGGGCAACCCGCTGTTTCGCTGGGATGTAATGAAGGAAGATGGATACAGCTGGTGGACAAAACGTGTGAAAGCAATGTCACAGCTTTATGATATTGTCCGTATTGACCATTTCCGTGGATTTGATTCTTATTATGCAATCCCTGGAAAGGATACAACGGCACGTAACGGTGAGTGGAGACAGGGACCTGGCATGGATCTTTTCCGGACACTGGAGGCAAAGCTTGGTAAGCTGAATATTATAGTGGAGGATCTTGGCTATCTGACACCATCCGTTTTAGAGCTTGTAAAAGAATCCGGTTTTCCTGGCATGAAAGTGATCCAGTTCGCTTTTGATTCCAGAGAGGGAAGCGATTATCTGCCGCATACGTATAAACCACATTCAGTTGTTTATACCGGAACGCACGATAATGATACCGCTATGGGCTGGATGAAAACAGCTCCGAAGGAAAGTGTAAAGTTTGCAAAAGAGTATTTGAACCTTACGAAGGAAGAAGGCTATAACTGGGGACTGATGCGTGGAGCATGGAGCTCAGTCAGTGACCTTGCGATCGTTCCGATGCAGGATCTGATCGGCATTGGTTCAGAAGGACGTATGAACACACCGTCCACTCTGGGTGGCAACTGGCAATGGAGAGCAACTTCCGACCAGATCACCGCAAAGCTTGCAAAAAAAATGCATGCTTATATGCAGATGTATGGAAGATTAAGAAAATAATTAAAAATGAAAATGTAAAAATACCTGGAAAGTTATGTTATGAGGAGATTCCTCAAAGTCAGACTTTTCAGGTATTTTAGTTTATGGGGGTCAAATAGCACAAAGAGAAACGTTCCATTCGATAAGTATAGTTCTTTTTTTAAAACACGCTTGAAAAAAGAAATAGCAGGTTCTATAATAGTGACACATTAGTAGAAAGAAGAACACGATTAAAATAATCATGCAGTGTGGCATGGCTTAGGAAAAGGATGACAGATTATGCGCACATCAGAAAAGAATGGAATCACAGAAGGTGTTATCTGGAAACAACTTTTAATTTTCTTTTTTCCTATTGTAATAGGAACCTTTTTTCAGCAGCTATATAATACAGCGGACTCGGTGATCGTTGGACGGTTTGTAGGTAAGGAAGCATTGTCGAGTGTTGGAGGCTCGGCAGGTCAGATTATTAATCTGGTAGTCGGATTTTTTACCGGACTTTCAACAGGAGCAACGGTTATCCTTTCCCAGTTTTACGGAGCTGCGAAAAAAAGAGAAGTTGACGAATCTCTACATACATCTTATGCATTTGCAATTTTAGGAGGAATCCTTTTGGGGGTACTTGGGATTTTGTCAGCACCGGCAATGCTTCGGAGAATGAACACGCCGGAAGAACTTATGGCAGAGTCAACGATTTATGTCCGTGTATACTTTGCAGGGCTGATATTTATTTTTATCTACAATATAGGAGCGGCAATTTTAAGAGCGATCGGCGATTCGAAACGCCCTTTGTACTATCTGATCATTTGCAGTGTTGTAAATATTGTACTTGATCTGCTTTTTATTGTTACGATGCATTTGGGGGTTTTGGGGGCGGCGCTTGCAACGCTTATTGCCCAGGCAGTCAGTGCCGGGCTGGTGACCTTTGCCCTGATGTATCGGACAGAAGGAATGAAGCTCGAACTTCCAAAGATAAAAATCTATCAGAGAATGCTCGGAAGTATTTTAAGGATCGGTTTTCCGGCAGGACTGGAAGCGATTATGTATAGTGTATCCAATATTATTGTGCAGGTTGCGATCAATAATTTTGGCGTTGATACAATGGCAGCCTGGACAGCTTATTCCAAAATAGATTTTATATTCTGGATGATCAATAATGCATTTGGAATATCTATTATGACGTTTGTTGGGTTAAACTTTGGTGCAGGAAAATGGGATCGTATCAAAAAAGGAACACAGGTTTGTCTTGGAATGGGACTTGTCTCAGCAGTTGCACTCAGCGTGATCCTGATGACGGGAGGACATTTCCTGTTTGGCATGTTTGTAGATGATGCTGATGTTGTCCGGATCGGAATGCGAATGATGAATACGATCGCACCAACCTATTTCCTGTTTATTTTTATCGAAGTGTTTTCCGGAGCGCTGCGCGCACAGGGAGCAGTTGTGGTATCAACGATCATTACAATGGTTGGAATCTGTTTCCTTCGTATGGCATGGGTGACGATGATCGCACCACATGGAACTTTAGAACAGATGATATTCTGTTATCCAATCAGCTGGGGAGCCGGAGCAGTTGCGATGTCATTTTATTATATTTTTAAACAAAGACGTATTTTTAACAAATTCAGCCGGAAGAGCTCTGCATTATAAAACAAAATAAGATTTTATCATCCGTGTGTCAGGAAAGTTTGTTCTTCTGACACACGGATTTTTTGCTTTACACAATCTTTATTGATAAATGTGGAATAATCTGTTGACAGAAAAATGCAGGAGTGATAATATAAACATATGAACAAGTATTCATATGTTGAAATGATATGACATAGAATACTTGCAAAGAAAACTGTAAAAATGCGATACGAATATACGGGATGAAACGGAGGTGAATCTATTGGCGCTTAATGACGTAGAGCATTGCGAGACTTGTGAGATCCATGAAGATAAGATTCGGATGGTCAGCGAACATATGCCGGACGAGGATGAATTGTATGATCTGGCAGAGCTTTTTAAAATCTTTGGAGATTCTACGCGGATCCGGATTTTGTATGTTTTATTTGAATCAGAGGTATGCGTGTGCGATCTGGCAGAGATGCTCCATATGAATCAGTCAGCAATTTCCCATCAGCTTAAGATTCTGAAGCAGGCGAAGCTTGTGACCGGAAGACGGGAAGGAAAGTCAGTGATTTATTCACTTGCAGATGATCATGTAAGAACGATCATCGACCAGGGAAGAGAGCATATAGAAGAATAAGGCTTTCATACTACACAGAAACAACGGATAAGATAATATCCAAAAGAAATTTTATTTTATAAGAAAAATACAACGAAAAATGGAGGAATTTATCATGAAGAAAAAATTTAAATTAGAAGATCTGGATTGCGCAAACTGTGCTGCAAAAATGGAAGATGCTATCAAAAAAATTCCAGGAGTCAATGATGCGACGGTCAGCTTTATGACTCAGAAAATGACAATTGATGCTGAAGACGACAAATTTGATGCGATCATGAAGGAAGTTGTTTCCGTATGCGCCAAGGTGGAACCGGATTGTAAGATTTTATTTTAAATAAGAAATCTTTAGGAGAAAGACTACAATGACAAAAAAACAGAAAAAAATGTTATACCGGATCCTGGTCGCATTTGTTTTATTTGCAATTCTGTTTATCTGCGAGCATACCGGTATGCTGGATAGCCTGGAAGGAAGCTTCCTTTTATTTCTGATTTACCTTGTCCCTTATGTGATCATTGGCTACGATATTGTACTTAAAGCAGTCAGAAATATCCGGAACGGTCAGGTGTTTGATGAAAATTTCCTGATGATGATCGCAACATTTGGAGCTTTTGGTGTAAAAGAATATTCAGAAGCAGTCGCAGTTATGCTGTTTTACCAGGTTGGTGAATTATTCCAGGGATATGCAGTCGGCAAATCAAGGCAGTCTATTTCTGATATGATGGATATTTGCCCGGAATACGCAAATATCGAAGAAGATGGCGTATTACAGCAGGTGGATCCGGATGATGTGGAAGTCGGAAGCATCATTGTTATAAAACCTGGAGAGAGAATCCCGCTTGACGGCGTGATCGTAGAAGGGGAATCTTTTATTGATACGGCTGCGTTGACCGGCGAATCTGTACCTAGAAGTGCAAAAGAAGGCGATGCGATCATCAGTGGCTGCGTCAATGGAAGCGGAACTTTAAAGGTTCGCAC
The DNA here is from genome assembly GCA_934358955.1 of uncultured Roseburia sp. Lineage (GTDB taxonomy): Bacteria > Bacillota > Clostridia > Lachnospirales > Lachnospiraceae > Roseburia. Next base: position 19,077 of record CAKRLC010000021.1, read on the forward strand.
AACAAAAGAATTTGATGATTCCACGGTGGCAAAGATTCTGGAGCTTGTTGAGAATGCGAGCAGCAAAAAGGCGAAAGTTGAGAACTTTATCACCCGTTTTGCAAAATACTACACGCCGGTTGTTACGATCGGAGCTGTCATACTTGCTATTTTACCACCAATTATTCTTGGCGGAGGCTGGGGAGAATGGATACAGAGAGCATGCATTTTCCTTGTAATTTCCTGTCCATGCGCGTTGGTGATCTCCGTACCTCTTGGATTTTTCGGAGGAATTGGAGCCGCTTCCCAGATCGGTGTTCTTGTAAAAGGAAGCAATTTCCTGGAAGCTGTAGCGGAAATGGATACGATCGTGTTTGACAAGACAGGAACGCTGACAAAAGGTGAATTTAAAGTATCTGAAGTATCAGCGCGCAGCATGACAAAAGAAGCATTGTTAGAGTTAGCGGCATTGGGTGAGGGATATTCGAATCATCCGATCGCAGGTTCTATCCGGGAAGCGTATGGAAAAGATCTGGATTTGAAACGTGTCACGGACACCGAAGAGGTTGCAGGACATGGTATCAAGGCTGTGATCGATGGAAAAACTGTATTACTCGGAAATGAGAAACTGATGAAGGCAGAGCACATCAGCTATGATGTATGTACAAGTGCCGGGACCGTTGTCTATGTTGCCTGTGACGGCGCATTTGCGGGTTATATCGTGATCTCTGATACGATCAAGGATGGAGCAAAAGAAGCAATCCATGAGATGAAAAAAGTCGGGGTAAAGAAGACAGTTATGCTGACTGGAGACAGGCGACAGACTGCAGAGGCTGTTGCTGCGGAGATTGGAATCGATGAAGTACATGCAGAGCTTCTTCCGGCAGATAAAGTGTCCAAAGTGGAGACACTGTTAGAAAAAGAAAGCGAAAAAGGAAAGCTTGCATTTGTCGGTGACGGCATTAATGATGCACCTGTTCTGACAAGGGCAGATATCGGAATTGCAATGGGAAGTATGGGCTCTGATGCAGCAATTGAGGCGGCAGACATTGTACTTATGGATGATGATGTAACAAAGATTGCCAAAATTGTGAAGATCGCACGGAAAACGCTTGTAATTGTAAAACAGAATATTGTTTTCGCACTTGGGGTAAAAATCCTTGTTTTAATTCTCGGTGCGCTTGGTCTTGCAAATATGTGGGAAGCTGTTTTTGCTGATGTAGGTGTTTCTGTCATAGCTATTTTAAATTCCATGCGGACCTTAAGGATCACAAAAGAAAAATAATAACGAATACCGTAAGATGTTACTGTTCACTCAGCAGTAAAACACTAGCTGTTTTGCTGCGTAAGAAAGTGATTCAAGAGTGAGCAGACTCCTTTTGCGAAGCAAAAACTTAAAATGAGTCTGCGAATCGTTACTGGAACGAGGTACGAGTGAACAGTAACCGTAAGGTTTGCGTAAAATGAATGTAATATAAATTGACTTTCTGACCAGAACCAAGTAGTATTGAAATAGATGAATAAACCAAGTTGATTTTGGATACAGTATCACTGTAGATAGCCGTAATCACTCGCGGCAACAGAATGAGCAGAAAGTCAGAGGCGCATATGGAAAAAATAAAAGCTTTTCAGGATGGATTACCGGATATTACAAAAGAACAGATGGAACAGGTGATACAGCTGTTCCATCCGTGCATGAACGATTATCTTTACGTTGCCGATTTCAAAGAGGATTCTTATTGTATCTCAAGAAACGCAACGGAACGTTTTCTCCTTCCTGGCGAACATTTCTTCCATTTGAACGATGAACTGCGGAAGTTTGTTGTGGCAGAAGACTATGAGAAGCTGCAGGCGGATCTGCAGCTTCTGGCAGAAGGAAAAAAAGAATTTCATGATATGTCCTATCACTGGCTGAGCCGGGAAGGAAATCCTGTCTGGATCAATTGCCGTGGCAGACTGATCCGTGATGAGGAGAACCGGCCGAGATTTCTGATTGGGTGTATTAATGAGATTGGAAGAAAGCAGGTTGCGGACAATCTCAGCGGACTGCTCGGGGAAAAGGGACTATCTGATTGTCTTGGCAGGTATAACGATAAGCTTCCGGCCGGTTTCCTGATGCGTGTCGGTATTGATCATCTTGGAGCAATTAACGGCAATCTCGGAATGGAATATGGTGATTTTATCATAAAAAAGACAGCAGAGTGTATGACCTCTGCATTAAGGGAAGGACAGCAGATTTTCCGGCTGATCGCAGATGAATTTGTCATTCTTGATCTTAACGGTAGGGATTTTGAAGAGGCAATTGCGCTGTATGAAGATATGAGCAGAAATGTCCGTACCTTCATAGAAGGTGAGCAGTATCGTGCCGTCTTTACGTTGTCAGCAGGGATCGTGAATACAGCTGAGATCCATGATGGAATGACATCTGTATTGAAGTATACAGAGTTTGCATTGGATGAAGCGAAGAGCAGAGGGCGAAACAGTTATTATCTGTTCGAAAAAGAAGACTACCTTGCATTTCGCAGACGCAGAAAGGTGAATACGTATCTGCATCATGGAGTAAATCATGAATTCCAGGGCTTTGATACGTATTATCAGCCCATTGTAGACGCACAGACTTACGAGGTGATCGGTGCAGAGGCATTGATGAGATTCTTTTCCCAGGAAGAAAATAGCACAGAACGAAAGCCAATCTCTCCGGTTGAATTTATACCGTTGCTGGAACAGTCCGGACTGATCATTCCGAGTGGAAGATGGATTTTACAGACGGCAGTTTCCCAGTGCAGAAAATGGCAGAAGGATATGCCGAAGTTCCGGATGAACGTCAATCTTTCTTATATTCAGGTTATGAAGAGCAATGCTTTAGAGGAGATTATAGATGCTGTCCGGCTATACGGGTTACAGTGTGCAAGTCTTGGAATTGAACTGACAGAAAGTGGCTATTTGGAATCGAGCCCTCATTTTAAAAAGCTGTGGAGCGGATTAAAAGAGCATGGCGTACAGGTGGTATTAGATGATTTTGGAACAGGTTATTCGAATTTACATTGTCTTGGGGATTTGCGTCCAAATTATGTGAAAGTCGACCGTTCATTTACGTATAAGGCATTCCATAATGAATATGAGCAGCTTCTGATGAAACAGATCATCGAGATGTCTCACAGCCTGGGTCTTGCTATCTGTATTGAAGGAATCGAGACAGAAGAAGAGCTGGCGAAGGCAAAAAGTCTTGGTGCAGATTATATACAGGGCTATTTTTTCGGAAAGCCATGTCCAGCGGAAGAATTTGAAGAAAAGTTTATAAAGCGGACTGCGCCCATAGCAGGATAAGCCGCCTGTTTAAACGTTAGAATATTTGTATTCAATAAAAAAATATGCTAGAATAAGACTGTTGTACTGTAAAAAGAAAAACAGTCTTATTTTTTTGTAATAAGATTCGGGTGTCGAAAGGTCTGCATTTAAGTTTATGATATCAAATTGCACAAAAAAATATTGCAAGTTTCATTGTGCAAACATTTCGATAAGCCTCTGAATGCGTGAAGCGTGTTCAGCAGAGACTTCCACGCTTCATGAGTCTTATCTCCATTGCACAAAGAGAAACTTTCCATATTTTCTTTTGTGCAATTTACAAATAAAGGTTAAGGAGCAGACCTTTTGACACCTGAATTGTAATAAGAAAATTTATTTTTATTTATATTATTAAAATAACTGGGAAATGTAAGGAGAAGATAGATATGGCAAAGGAACAGACAAAACAGGAATTGGGGAGTGGAAGTATCACAGGCTGGTTGTTACGGCTTGCGGTGCCGGCAATTATCGCACAGCTTGTGAACCTGCTATATAATATGGTTGACAGAATTTATATCGGTCATATTCCACAAACCGGTGATATTGCATTGACAGGTCTTGGGTTATGCTTTCCGGTGCTGATGATCGTGACAGCATTTTCGAATCTGATCGGCGCAGGTGGAGCGCCGAGAGCAGCGATCTGGATGGGAAAAGGGGATAATAAGTCAGCGGAGCAGATACTTGGAAATTGTGTGACGAGCCTTTTTTTATGTTCCGTGGCACTGACTGTTTTACTGGAGATTTTTGCAGAGCCGATTTTATGGATGTTTGGTGCGAGTGAGCAGACGCTGCCATATGCACTTGGTTATATGAGGATTTATGTTGCAGGAAGTATTTTTGTTATGTTTACATTAGGACTGAATACTTTCATTACGACGCAGGGATTTGCACAGATCAGTATGAAGACGGTTCTGATCGGCGCAGTTACGAACATTATTCTGGATCCGATTTTTATATTTGGTTTTCATATGGGAGTAAAGGGCGCGGCGCTGGCAACGATTTTATCACAGGCAATCTCTGCAATCTGGGTATTGCAGTTCCTTTCTGGAAATAAGACGGTATTACATATCAAACGGGAAAACATGCGTGTACAGGGCAGTGTGATGCTGCCAGTCATGGCACTTGGGATTTCTCCTTTTGTAATGAACATCACAGAAAGCCTGATCAACATTGCATTCAATTCATCCCTGTCAAAATACGGTGGTGATATTGCAGTCGGTGCGATGACGATCTTATCTAGTATCATGCAGCTTCAGTTTATGATGGTACAGGGGCTGGGGCAGGGAGCACAACCGCTGCTCAGTTATAATTATGGAGCGTTAAAGATTGACCGTGTGAAAAAGACGATCCGTATTCTGGTGGCCGCATGCCTGATATGTACCTTGTCCGTGTGGACGGTGATCGAGCTGTTTCCGGGTGTATTTGTACGGATGTTTAACAGCAGCTCCCAGGAATTATATGATATGACAACTTGGGCAATGCGTATTTATATGGCAAGTACGGGGATTTTTGGAATTCAGATGGCAATCCAGCAGACCTGTATGGCACTTGGGCAGGCAAAGATGTCTTTATTTATTGCGTGCTTAAGAAAAATTATTTTGCTGATGCCTTTGATCTATCTACTTCCGTTATTTATAGAGAATAAAGTGTTTGCTGTTTTCCTTGCAGAACCGGTTTCAGATTTGATTTCTGTGATCGTGGCATCAATTCTGTTTTTGTGTAATATTAATAAAATATTATCGGAAGAAAATGTGAGAAGGAAGACCAATGCATAGAGAATAGATCATAAAATGGGCGCCTGGCGAACATTCTATGATTATGGTTAAAGGATAAAGAATGAACGGGAATAAAGGCAACTATCTTTTTTTGTGGGAACCGGTTTCAGAAAACGAGGCGCGGATCCTGCGCGTGTTTGCTGAGAGTGGTGAGATCATCATTCCAGAACAGCTTAATGGAAAAAAAGTAACAGAAGCAGGAAATTATTGCTTCTCAAGGGCAAGATATCCGAAAATGGGTATATTGTATACAAAATGGAACAATGGATTAGAGGAGACAGGGAAAATCGAGGAACTGACTGATTGCAGGGACTGGCTCCATGAAGCAGCAGAATCCTATGTAAAAGGTGTTACATTCCCGGATACAGTAAAAAGGATCGGAGCCTGTGCTTTTTATAATTGTACGAAGATGGAACAATTATCGGTTGGCATGCAATTAGAAGAAATCGGAAGTGATGCCTTCATGAATTGTCTTCAGTTTCATCATCTGTATCTGCGCTGCGATGCCGGAAGGGCTTCCGGTTTAAAACAGCTTTTGGCACAGATAAAATGGAATGTCGAAGTCGTATTTGGAAAGAACAAACCGGAAGCGGATGCCGTTATCTTTTTCCCGGAATATTATGAGGGATATGATGAGATCGGTCCGGCACATATTTTTGAACTGAACCTTACCGGGGAAGGATTCCGGGCAAGGCAGTGCTTTAAGGACGGCGTGCTGCAACTGCCCCAATACGATGAGATTTTTCCACAGGCATGCATTGAGGAGACAAAAGACGTACTGATTCCGATGGCCTGGGACAGAATCTTATGGGATAAGGACCTGACCGAAAATGCAGAAAATATCTATACGGATTATCTGAAAGAACAGGCCTGGGAACTGTTTCTGGATCTGATAAAAAAACGGGATTTACAGCAAATGGAGCTTTTTTTGAAAAAAGGCTTTGGAACAGCGAAACTTGTGGAAGAGGCGATCGCTGTCACATCCGGACAGGAGTGGGCAGAAGGAACGGCCAGTCTTCTTGGCTGGAAAAGAGAGTTTTTTGCTCCAAAGCAGGAACAGAAGGTTTCTGACAGGTATTCGTTTGATGATTTTTAAAAACCAGTTATTAGGATTGGAGGAAAAACAAAAATGGAACAATTCCAGAGCCGACATGTGCAGACGCAGGAAGAATGGGAAATTTCAATGTGTCATAAGGTGCTGGATTTTATAAAAGAGGAACTGTATCTGGATCTGAGATTTTTAAAGGCAGCGTTCGGAGCGCTGACAGTAAGGCCGGATGCTTCCGTATCTGCCTTTGCAACCGATGGACAGTTTCTGTCGTTTTCAAGTGAACAGATATTACGTGTCTTTAAAAATAACCCACGTTATCTGGAACGTGCATATTTGCACAGTGTGCTGCATTGTATTTTCGGGCATCTGTGGATCGGCGGCAAGAGGGATCGGACGCAGTGGAACCTTGCCTGTGATATTGCAGTGGAGTATACGATTGACAGGATGAATAAGCCGTGCACCAAAAGGATTTTAAGCTGGATCCGCCAGAAAACGTATCAGGAGCTTGAATCAGAAAAAAATGGTATTTCTGCGGCGATCATTTACCGGTACCTGTATGGAAAAAAGCCGGAAGAGCTTGTGGCGCTCCAGAAGGAATTTTATACAGATGACCATAGATACTGGCCTGTAGAAGAAGAAAAGCAGGCTGCACGGGAATCTGTCGGAAAGCAGTGGGATAAAATCGCAAGACAGACAAAAATGGAGCAGGAAATGCGTGGAGATGAAACAGAAGACGGAGAAGAAGTTCTGGCAGCGCAGCTTCGTGCAGAAAAGAGCCGGCGCAGTTATACGGACTTTTTGAAAAAGTTTTCTGTTTTGAGGGAAGAAATGCACGCAGATCCGGATGAATTTGACTTAAATTATTATTCTTACGGACTGCGGTTGTATAAAAATATGCCGCTGATCGAGCCGTTAGAGAGCCGTGAAGTGCGAAAAATCCAGGAATTTGTGATTGTTGTAGACACAAGTTACTCTACAAGCGGAGATCTGATCAAAAACTTTCTGAAGGAGACGTATACGATTTTGTCCCAGAAAAACAGTTTTTTTGAGCGGAGCAAAATCAGGATCATTCAATGTGATAATCAGGTGCAGATGGATGAAGAAGTAACGAACGAACAGGAGTTAAAGCAGCTTTTGAACCGCTTTACCGTGGTAGGAGGCGGCGGAACGGATTTCAGACCGGCATTTTCCTATGTCAACCATCTTGTGGAAGAGGGGGCTTTTCGAAATCTTTGCGGATTGCTTTATTTCACAGATGGAAAAGGAATTTATCCGAAAAAAAGACCGGAATACAAGACAGCATTTTTATTCTTAGAGGATTATGATGAGGCGGCAGTACCACCATGGGCAATCCGCTTGCGACTCGAGGAAGAAGAATTTTTGGATGAAAAAAGGAGCATAAAATGAACATCAAGCAGGCAAAAGAAGAGATAAAACATACCGTTTTGGCATATCTGAGCAAGGACAGCTATGGAGCATACAAAATCCCGGCAATCAGACAGCGGCCAATGCTTCTGATCGGACCTCCGGGAATTGGGAAAACACAGATCATGGAGCAGATCTCCATGGAATGTGGGATCGGTCTGGTTGCTTATACGATCACACACCATACAAGACAGAGTGCGGTAGGCCTTCCGTTTATTAAAGAAGAGGTTTTCGACGGAGAAAAGAAACAGGTAACGGAATATACAATGAGCGAGATCATTGCAAGTGTTTATCAGGAAATGGAGCGAAGCGGAAGAAGAGAAGGTATTCTTTTTATCGACGAGATCAATTGTGTATCGGAGACACTTGCGCCGACCATGCTGCAGTTTTTACAATGCAAAACATTTGGAAATCAGGCAGTTCCGGAAGGATGGATCATAGTAGCAGCGGGTAACCCACCGGAATATAATAAATCAGTCAGGGATTTTGACATGGTAACGTTAGACCGCGTACGCTGCATGAATATAGAGGCAGATCGGAAAGTATGGCGTGAATACGCAAGAGAAAGACATGTAAATCCTGCTATTTTAAGTTATTTAGAATTGCGTCCAAATAATTTTTATCGTGTGGAGACAGATGTGGATGGACTTTCTTTTGTCACTGCAAGAGGTTGGGAAGACTTAAGTAATCTGATGGATGTATATGAGGAACTGGGGCTTCCACTTAGTGAGGAGGTTATTCATGAATTCCTTCATCACAAGGACGTGGCAGAGGATGTGGCTGCGTATTTTGATCTTTATAAGAAGTATCAGGATGACTATGGAATTGAAGAAATCTTACATGGAAGAGTAAAATCTTCCGTCTATGCACGGATTTATGAGGCAGCTTTTGATGAGCGATTAAGTGTTGTAAATCTTCTCCTGAGTGGCCTTACGAATGTATTTTTTGAGATACAGAATGAAAAGCAGATTACAGACAGCTGGTATGGATTTTTGAAAAATTACCGTATGGCATTAAAAAATACAGACATCAGTCAGAACATTTTTGAACAGCTTCTGGAAGAAAAAGAGCAGCAGGATGAATGGAATGAAAAGAATCATTTTGTGTCGAAACAGGAAAGTAACCGGGAAAAAGAGTTGAATTGCAGATTGCGTCAGCAGGCGAGGGAGTGGAAGAAAAAGGATGCTATTAATATAGAAGAAACAGCACTTTTCGAGCAGGCCAGACAGCCATTTGAAAAACAATGTGAAAAACTGGAAAGCCTTGAAAATAGCGGCATTGCGGCGTTGAATCATGCATTTGATTTTATGGAACATGCATTTGAGAATGGTTCGGAAATGGTGGTGTTCGTCACAGAACTTACAGTTACGCCGGAAATTGCAGTCTTTTTAAGTGAGCATGAGTGCGAATACTATGAGCGCTATAAGAAGCAGCTTTTAATCGGCACAAAACGATCCGAGCTGTTAAATGAACTGGACCGAGATGGGGTATAAAATTCCCATTAGAGAAATAAAAACAAGTGACAGCGTATTTTTGAATGAAAATTAGTGAAAAATAGACAAAAATAACTTAAAAACAGTATTTTTGTTGTTGAAAATAATTTAATTCACTTTATCGGGAAAAAGTTATAACTGACTTGTTAGTAGATTATTTACAAAAAGAGGGAACAGAAACTGTTCAATACGAAGAAAAAATAGCATATCTCGTCTGGAATAAAAAATTTGACTTTTGGAAAGAATTGAGTATTATAAGAATTCGTAATACGGCGGCAGATAAATTTTACTAAGTTTATCTGTCGCTTTCGTATGTAATGTATCATTCTTGAGGAAAGGAGAAAAATGAGAAAGAAAATATTGGACGCGGCGATCCTTACAGGTTTCTGTGTTGGTTTATCCGTTACGTCCAACATTCAGGAAAATGTTGTGTATACAGCATATGTTGCGGAGGTTGAAACGGAAAAGGAGGAAGAAACTCCAGCGTTGGAAGAGTCCGAAACAAAGCCGGAGCAGAAGCAGGAAGAGAAGCTGATGCCTGGCGCAGGTGTTGCATTGGCAATTTCCGCAAATTCATTTACGACAGAATCAGATGAAGAAACAGGTATTGAAAAGAAAGATGTTACACTGGTAACATCATCAGGTGATTCAACAGGTGAGTTAGAATTAGAAGAAGCGAACAGTGAAGAAGTTGAAACAGGTACAGAATTAAATGAAGACAGTCAGCTGGAAGAATCTTTAGAAGATTCAGACGAGGCGGTATACAGTAACCGCTGGGAAATCAGTCTGACAGAGGAAGAGATCGATTTGCTGGCCAAAATCGTGTGGCTGGAAGCAAACGGCGAACCTGTCGAGGGGCAGGAAGCGGTTGTCGAAGTTGTATTTAACAGAATGGCATCCGATTTGTATCCAAATACATTATACGATGTGCTGAGTCAGAACAAGCCGGTTCAGTTTGCGTCCTGGAAAAGAAGGGATAAGGCACAACCTACAGAGAAAGAATACGATTCGATTTATAATGTATTAAATGGAAATACAGACCTATTAAGAAATGATACAATGAATTTTTCAACTTATCCATTGACATCGCATCTTGATGTAAAAATTTGCTGCCATTATTTCTGCTATTAAGACAGAGGAGGCAGAATAGAAAAAAGAGTCCTTTTTAAGGGCTCTTTTTTCTTTTCTGGATGTTCGTTATTGTTCACTCAGCAGTAAAACACTAGCTGTTTTGCTGCGTAAGAAAGTGATTTAAGAGTGAGCAGACTCCTTTTGCGAAGCAAAAACTTAAAATGAGTCTGCGAATCGTTACTGGAACAAGGTACGAGTGAACAGTAACGGATATTAAGACGCACGGATTACAGGAACTGGGGTTTGTGAAAACAGAGGCTGGTATGGTATAATAAAGACTGCCGAGCGAAGCGAGTGTAGATAGCGATCATGAAGCTTTGCTTCATGATATAATGTGCGTAAGCAATGAGCAGTGCCAATCGAGAATATGCAGACCGAACATGCTTGCATGGTGAGGTCTGTATATATCGAGAGTGATAGGGCGAATGCCCGTCAGCCAGAAAAATCTCTGATTTTTCTGGCATGCACTGCGGACTAAAACTCATGATATAAATTGTTGAAATGATAAGAAGACAGGAACGAAGATACAATGAAGAGAATTATTACAGGAATTCTGGCGCATGTAGATGCCGGAAAGACAACGTTGTCGGAAGGACTTTTATATACAGGCGGAGCGATCCGGCGGATGGGACGTGTGGACAATCAGGATGCCTTTTTGGATACGGATCAGCTGGAAAAGACGCGGGGAATTACTATTTTTTCAAAGCAGGCAGAACTGGAGTATGGTGACATGGCGATCACACTTTTAGATACACCGGGGCATGTTGATTTTTCTGCGGAGATGGAACGGACACTGCAGGTGTTAGATTATGCGATTTTAGTCGTCAGCGCATCCGATGGCGTGCAGGGACACACACAGACACTCTGGAGGCTTCTTGCACGTTACGGAATCCCGGTATTTCTCTTTGTCAATAAGATGGATCAGCCAGGCGCAGAGAAAGAGAAGCTGCTTAAAGATTTGAAAAAGCATCTGTCAGGAGGCTGTATTGATTTTTCCGAGGCAAAGGGGGAAGCTTTCTGGGAAGATGTTGCAGTAGAAGATGAAGCTGTGATGGAAACGTATCTGGAAGAGGGCGAGATCGCAGAAGAGACCATCTGTGAAATGATCGCGGAGAGAAAGATATTTCCATGCTATTTTGGGTCTGCTTTAAAGATGCAGGGAATTGATGCATTTCTCGAAGGCTATGACCGGTATACGCTTTTGCCGGAGTATCCGGAAGAATTTGGAATGAAGGCATTTAAAATCGTAAGGGATGAAGCAGGCAACCGGTTGACTTATGTGAAGGTGACCGGTGGAAGCTTAAAGGTTAAAATGCCGTTGACAGTGGAATCACACAAAAACGGAGAGACAGAGGTATGGGAAGAAAAAGTAAATCAGATCCGTATTTATTCCGGGAATAAATATGTAACACAGACAGAAGTCCCGGCAGGTACCGTCTGCGCACTCACAGGTCTGGAGCATACGTATCCGGGAGAAGGCTTTGGAATCGAAGCAGAATCGGATATGCCGTTATTAGAGCCGGTATTGACGTATCAGGTGATCCTTCCGGACGGTGTGGATGCAGCAGCCTTCTTGCCAAAGCTGCGTGAATTAGAGGAGGAAGAACCGGAGCTTCATATTGTGTGGAATGAAAAGCTGCAGGAGATACAGGCTCAGATCATGGGGGAAGTTCAGACGGAGATTTTAAAGAGCCTGATCGCACAGAGATATGGTGTAGAAGTAACATTTGGAGCCGGAAAGATTGTATATAAGGAAACAATTGCCAGTACAGTAGAAGGAGTCGGGCATTTTGAACCGCTTCGTCATTATGCGGAGGTGCATTTACTGATCGAACCGAATGTACATGGAAGTGGTGTGGAAGTAGGCACAGACTGCAGTGAAGATCTTTTGGACAAAAACTGGCAGAGACTGATCCTGACACATTTGCAGGAGAGGGAACATCTGGGGATATTGACCGGTTCGGTGCTCACAGATGTAAAGATCACTGTGATCGGTGGACGGGCACATACGAAGCATACGGAAGGCGGTGATTTCAGACAGGCAACTTACCGTGCCGTACGGCAGGGTCTGATGCAGGCGGAATCAGTTCTTTTGGAGCCTTATTATGAATTTGTGCTGGAAGTTCCACAGGATGCAGTCGGCAGGGCAATGACCGATATGGAAAAGATGCATGGTAAATTTGACGGACCTTATCAGGAAGGGGAGCTGTTTGTTTTACATGGGATCGCTCCGGTTGCCTGCATAGGAAATTATCAAAAAGACGTGATCGCCTATACAAGAGGACATGGAAAGGTGGCGCTCAGCCTGGCGGGATATTATCCATGCCATAATCCGGAACAGGTGATCCGTGAGACTGGTTATGATCCGGAGCTGGATTTTCGGAATCCACCGGATTCAGTATTTTGTGCACATGGAGCAGGGTTTGTTGTGCCATGGTATGAAGTTCCGGATTACATGCATGTGGAAGGACGGCTTTTGCAGAAAAAAGAAGAAGAAACAGAACAGCCGGCAACTGGAAAATGGAAAAACTATGACCCGGATCACTGGATCGATCAGGAAGAGATCGATGCAATCCTTGCGAGGACTTATCAGGCAAACAAGCATGACAAAGGAACCACTAAAAAATGGAAACCATCCAGGAAAATCACAGCACAGGCTGCAACAGGACCGGTGTCCTATGTGAAGACTGTACCGAAGGAAAAATATTTGCTTGTAGATGGATATAATATTATTTTTGCATGGGAGCGGTTAAATGCACTTGCTGCAGATAATATTGATGGAGCCAGAGGAGCACTTTTGGATATCCTGAGCAATTATCAGGGAATCCGTAAGTGCCAGCTGATGGTTGTTTTTGATGCGTACCGGGTAAAGGGGCATCCGACAGAGATATTTGATTATCATAATATCCGTGTCGTGTATACAAAGGAAGCAGAGACAGCTGATGCATTTATTGAAAAGTTTGCGCATGAAAATGGGAAAAAGTATGACGTTACAGTGGCAACATCAGACGGTCTGGAACAGATCATTATCACAGGTCAGGGCTGCAGACTGTTTTCTGCGCGGGAATTTGAACGGGAAGTAGAGAGTGCCTGTGCGTCCATGCGGGAGAATATGGAATCGCTGCGTGATACTGCAAAGAACAGAACCATGGAAGAGGCATTGTCAAGGTTATAAGAAAGACTGCGAACGGCGAAAGAAAATATATTTGAGAAAGAGGAAAAGAAATGTTACCGGTTGATTTTTGTGACAGAATGAAAAAAATGCTGGGAGATGAGTACGAAGCTTTTATAGCAAGTTATGAAAAGCCAAAGTTTCAGTCCCTGCGGTTAAATCCATTAAAAGGAGACAGTCAGGATTT
>CAKRLC010000022.1 GCA_934358955.1 uncultured Roseburia sp.
GCATGCTAAAAGAGTTGCTCCATAACCTTTATTTGCAAATTGCGCAAAAAATATGGAAAGTTTCTCCTTGTGCAATGTAGATGAGACAAACCTTTTAGGACTCGCGGATCCTCCTGAAAAGAACCACCGTATAGATCAGCCGGTGGTTCTTTCGATATCAATAATACTGTCAATCTGACGAAGCTTATCGATCAGACTGGATAATTCTGCTTTTCCTCTTGTGTTGAAGGAAATATCAATCGTTGCAATTCCCTGTTTACTTGTCTTAGAGTGGATCGCATTGATGTCGATCTCTCGTTCTGTAAAGATCCTCGTAATATCTACAAGAAGTCCGGTACGGTTGTTGCAGAACACCTTGATCTCTGCCAGGTATAATCCGGCTTCCCCGGATTCCTCATCGTGCTGCCATTCTGCATCGATCAGCCGTTCCCGTTCCATATCCGAAAGATTGATAATATTAATACAGTCGGTACGGTGAATCGATACACCACGTCCTCTTGTAACAAATCCTACGATCTCATCTCCCGGAACAGGGCTGCAGCACTTGGAAAAATGCACTGCCACATCATAAAGTCCCTTTACGATGATTCCGCTCTTGGACTTCTTCTCCGGAAGCTTCTCTTTATTATTTTCTGAAATATTTTCCAGTACTTCTTCATCTGTAATTCTTGCAATATGGTCTTTTTTGTACTCTTCGTACATACGGTTTACGATCTGACCTTCCTTTAAACCGCCATGTCCGATCGTTGCCAGGCAGGAATTCCAGTCATGAAAACCATATTTGCGTAAAATCTTATTCTGATACTCTGGTTTATTAATATCAGCAAGATTGATTCCTTTTGATTTACAACAGGCTGCGATCAGATCCTTACCTTTTACAATGTTCTCTTCCTTCAGCTCACTGCGGAACCACTGGTTGATCTTATTCTTTGCCTGTGTACTCTTGACAATATTCAGCCAGTCGCGGCTTGGACCCTTAGAGTTCTGGGAAGTCAATACTTCAATACGATCTCCATTTTGGATCACATAGTCGATCGGAACCAGTTTCCCGTTTACTTTTGCTCCGATCATCTTATTACCAACCGCAGAATGGATCGCATAGGCAAAATCGATCGGGGTGGAACCATTCGGCAGATTCTTCACATCTCCGGTCGGTGTAAAACAGAATACCGTATCTGAAAACAGATCAAGATCACTCTTTAAGAGACTCATAAATTCCTTATTATCAGACATGTCTCTCTGCCATTCTAAGATCTGTCTTAACCAGCTTAATTTTTCTTCCTCACTGACTGTCATTGGAACCGCAACACCACCGTTATTGCTTGCCTCTTTGTACTTCCAGTGAGCTGCGATACCATATTCCGCTGTCCGGTGCATCTCATACGTACGGATCTGGATCTCAAACGGCTGTCCGGTTGGTCCGATCAGTGTTGTATGCAGGGACTGGTACATGTTCGGCTTCGGCATTGCAATATAATCCTTAAAACGTCCAGGAATCGGCTTATACATCTCATGGATCACACCAAGCGCTGCATAACAGTCTTTTACGGAATCTACGATAATACGGATTGCAAAAAGATCATAAATCTGATCTAATGTCTTATCCTGATTCTTCATTTTCTTATAAATACTGAAAAAGTGCTTTGCACGTCCCACGATCTCTGCCGGAATGCCTGCTTCATGGATATGCTGCTTCACTTCTGCAACAAGACTCTGTACATAGTCATCACGTACACTCTTACGCTGCGCGATCTGATGAACAAGATCATAATAAGCTTCCGGTTCCAAATATTTTAAAGAGAGGTCATCCAGCTCGATCTTAATCTTGGAAATACCAAGCCTCTGCGCGATTGGGGCATAAATGTCCATGGTCTCTCTTGCTTTTTCCTTCTGCTTCTCAGGTGTCATATACTTTAAGGTACGCATATTATGAAGACGGTCAGCAAGCTTGATCAGGATTACCCGGATATCCTTTGCCATTGCAAGGAACATCTTTCGCAAGTTCTCTGCCTGCACTTCAACCTTATCCGCATCATATGACAGCTGTCCTAACTTTGTAACTCCATCTACTAATAATGCAACTTCTGCACCAAACTCCTGCTTTATCTCTTCATCTGTCATGACGGTATCTTCCACAACATCATGCAGAAGCCCTGCCACGATCGTCTCCTTATCGAGCTCTAATTCAGCAAGGATAATGGCAACACACAACGGATGGATAATGTACGGTTCTCCCGACTTTCTCGCCTGCCCTTTGTGTGCCTCATTTGCGATCTGATAGGCCTTTTCTATCTGGCTGATATCCGTAGACGGATGATACTTACGAACGCTGGCGATCAATTCTTCATATAATTTTTCCGGACTCTCAAACTCCTTCATCGGTTTGATATTGTCGTCCTCTTCTTTTACGATTTTTTCCAATTCTTCTGACGAAAGTTCTGCCATGTACATCACCCACTTTTACCATGCTTTTGTATATAGATATGATTATATTTGATTTTAAACCAAAAATCAACGCTTATTCCCTGTCAAATCATTTCAATCCACCCACAAAAAGCACGCTTTTTTAGTTTCATAAGACAGCAGGCGCCTTTTTCTGCTGTTTATTCTAATTTTTTCCAATAAATGCAGATGTTATGCCCATCCCAGAGTTCTTTTTTCTTCTGAACGAATCCAAGCTTTCCGGCAAGTTTATGGGAAGGACAATTTTTCTCGTGTATACAGCAGTATAGTTCTGTCATTTCCAGCTCCTGCTTTGCATAATCCAATATTGCACGACACACTTCCTCTGCAAAGCCTTTGCCCTGCTCCGATGTCCGGATCGCATAGGCTAACTCCGGCAGATCATCCAATGCTTCCCTGTGTTCGATCCCGGCTCTTCCGATCAGCCTTCCGGTATCTTTTTCAAATACGAGCCACAGGCCATAACCATAAAAACCATACTGATTTGTAATATACGCCTGCTGCTTTTCCCTTTCGTCCCTGTATTCGGACAGTCCTTCCATATAATCTGTCATCCCCGGCTCTGCATACATTGCAAAAAGCTCCGGCAGATCGTCCAGCTCAAGTTCCTGCACCATGCACCTCTTAGTTTCAAGGATCGTCCATGGGATTTTTGCATGCCTTTCATACACCCGCTGTAAAAAAGGAACTTCCACTTCCTCAAAGCCTTCCACGATCATGTCCGCATGCAAATACTTCAACTCCCCGGCTCTCTGCCAGGCGATCGTCGCAAAATCGCTCTGCTTTGCCATATCCAACAGATGCTGACTAGCAGAGATCACCAGCGTCTGTTTTTTCTCTTTTGCTAAAAATGCTTCCGCCTCATTTTTGCTTAGAAAATATACGTTCAACCCTTTTTCGCGCTCCTGCTTTGTATTTTCCATAAGATACGCACATTCTGTCTCCGGAAGGCCTGCAATATAAACATTTTTTAATTGATCTTCCCCATTTAAATATTTCCTGCTTTTGAGCATTCTTACACGCCCTCTCCGTTAAATTCCGGGATAAAGCTTTCTTCCGCAGTCTCGCCTTCCTGGATAAACCCATTTTCGATCCCGATCATTATGGCATAATCTACAAGCTCCTCATATTCCTCTTCCGTGATCCTGCGGTCCAATTCCGGATAATTTTTCAGATTAGAAAGCGGCGTAAACTGATTCATGATACTGATATAAATGGTGTCTCCATATGTCTCATGCAGGTAGCGAAGCACCCGTTTTGAGTCTTCCATGCATCCCGGAAGCATCAGATGGCGCACGATCGTTCCCCTTAAAATCAGATTATCCTCATCTCCATCCACAAAACTTGCCGGCCCGGTCTGTCTCACCATCTCTGCCAGAACCTTTTTCGCCACATCCGCATAATCTTTGGCATGGGAATACTTTTTGCTCAGATAACTGCTCATATATTTAAAATCCGGAAGATAAATATCCACATATCCTTCCAGGCTGCGGATAGTCTCCACATTTTCATAACTGCTCGTATTGTATACAATCGGAAGCTTTAATCCATCCCTTTTTGCGATCTCCAAAGCTTCCCGGATCTGTTTTGCAAAGTGTCCCGGCGTCACCAGATTGATATTATTGGCTCCTTTTTCCTGCAATTCCAGGAAAATCTCCGCCAGTCTTCCGATACTGATCTCTTTTCCTGCCGTTCCATTTGCAATGTTCTGATTCTGACAAAATACACAATGCAGCGGGCATCCTGAGAAAAATACGGCCCCTGATCCTGCTTCTCCTGAGATGCATGGCTCTTCCCAGAAATGAAGTGCCGCCCTCGCTACCTTTAACTTATCTGTCTGTCCACATACCCCTGTGATTCCATTTTCCCTGTCTGCGCCACAATTTCTTGGGCATAAAAAACATTTCACACGCTCTACCTCTTGCTAAACCTGTTATTTTCAGCTATGATATATCAGCGGAAAGATTTTTCCGATCTATTTCCAGCATTTTCTATTATAACAGAAGTGTTTCAAATAGATACTATTTTTTATCATATTAAAACAACAATTAAGGAGTATGTTATGAGTCTGAAAAATGTAATGGTTGCACAGTCCGGCGGTCCTACTGTTGCTATCAATGCCAGTCTTGCCGGTGTCATCCGCGGTGTGAAGGAATCTGGTTCTTATGATACTGTTTATGGATCTGTAAATGGAATTTTAGGTATTTTAAATGATAAACTTCTGAATTTATCCCAGATTTCAAACGAACAGCCTGATTTTCTGGACTGTCTGGAAACCACACCTGCTATGTATCTCGGTTCCTGCCGCTACAAGCTTCCGAACTTTATGGATGATGATTCTCCATATGTTTATATTTTCAAGCAGTTTGAGACCTATCATATTGGTGCTTTTTTCTATATCGGTGGTAATGATTCCATGGATACCGTTTTAAAATTATCCGAATACGGTAAAAAAATCGGCAGCGATGTCCGTGTGATCGGTATTCCAAAAACAGTCGACAATGACCTTTGCGAGACAGACCATACACCTGGTTTTGGCTCTGCTGCCAAGTATATTGCCTCCTCTATTTTAGAGATCGCACATGATACCTTTATTTACGCTGTAAAGAGTGTTACGATCGTAGAGATTATGGGACGTGATGCAGGATGGCTGACAGCTGCTTCTGCACTTGCCAGAAATGAATATAATACTGCACCGCATCTGATCTATCTTCCGGAAGTTCCTTTTGACAAAGAAGACTTCCTGCTGGATGTAAAACGTATGTTATTTGAACGCAATAACGTGATCATTGCAGTTTCTGAAGGAATCCGCGATGCTTCCGGCAATTATATCAGTGCTTCTGAACAGTCTGTTGATACCTTTGGTCACAGCCAGTTAAGTGGTGCCGGAAAAACACTTGAATTTTTGATCAAAGAAAAGCTTGGTGTAAAAGTCCGCTCCATCGAGGTCAACGTATTACAGCGATGCGCTTCCCACCTTGCATCCAAAACAGATTTAGAGGAATCTGTTGCGCTTGGTAAAAAAGCCGTTGCACTTTCCTTAGAAGGCGTTACTGCTTCCATGGTTACCTTAAACCGTGTATCTAATGATCCTTATACGATTGAATATGGTTATGCTGAGATCAAGAATATCGCCAACGAAGCCAAATCTGTTCCGCGTGAATGGATCAACGATGCCGGCAATGATGTGACTCAGGAAATGATCGATTACCTGACTCCACTCATCCAGGGTGAGTCCAACGTTGTATACAAGAATGGTCTTCCTGTCTATGCGAATGTTGCACATCTGACACAGACAACCTAGGACATCGTTCTATAACTAATTACACAGATAATTTATATGATTTTTATCTGCGGCATCACAAGACCTTGACGCCGCAGCATTTGCTCACAGATGATGCCAAAAAGAAATCCGCTATGATCCATTCATGATCATAGCGGATTTCTTTTTTTATCTCTTTCATCCAGAAAAATTTTTTTCTACAGCAGCTCTTCTGACTTGCAGAGCAGCTCTATGAACTTTCCAATCTCAACCCAGGCTTTTCGTGACTCCGGCATCATCTTTGCCGCCATCTGGAAGATGTGGAACATTCCATCATAGATACTTAAACGGACTCTGACACCCTGATGCCTTGCCTTGGATGCAACACTGACAGAATCACTGAGCAGCATCTCATAGGAGCCGACCTGGATCAGCATCGGCGGGAAATCACGAAAATCGCCATACAACGGGGAAATATAAGGATCCATCCGATCATGATCCCCGACATAATCATTATTATAGATCAGGCTATCCCTTGTATTACCAAATAATGGGTCTTTCTCATAATTTGTATCATAAGATTCTCCGCTTGCAAGGAGATCTGTCCATGGTGACATCGCTACGATCCCGCATGGAAGCGGCATACGATGATCCTTCAGGTAATGGCATAATGCCATCGCAAGACCACCTCCTGCCGAATCTCCAACAACAATGATCTGCTCTGCGAACCATCCATGGTCTAACAGCCACTGATAAGATGCGACTGCATCTTCTAAAGCAGCCGGATAAGGATTTTCCGGAGCAACACGGTAATCGATCGTTAATACGCTCATTCCGTGACTGACTTCATTATAAAGACCGGCAAACATCCGGTATGCATTTCTCATTGCGCCTATGTAACCACCGCCATGCAGCTGCAGGATCACCTTTTCTGTATTTGGATTTTCTTTCAGTTCCAGCCATTCCATGGTAAAGTGTTCCATTTCGATGGTCGTCATCGTAAAAATGTCCGGGCATCTCCATGGTGCTTCCACCATCTTTTTCCGCAGTTCCCCGCTTTTAATTTTTCTTCCAATCAGGTTATCATTTGTCACATGAGCGATCAAATCCCTGATTACTTTTCCGGCAATACTTGATTCTCTTTCTCTCATAATCGAAGTGTTATCCCTTTCTACTGTATTCTTCTTACTTGATTCTCATTTTATTATCTTATGTGGAATCGTCTCTTTAATTCCACCCTTGCCTTCCTGTCACCAATAATCACCGTTCCGAGGAATAAAAATACGGATGCTCCAAGAGAAGCCAGCGCAAGATAAGGCACCTGGATCACTCCTGCAAAATATAGGATCATCGGGATGATACTGCACAGAATCATAAAAATCTGCCACATAATATAGCTCTGCCAGTTTCTCCTGTTTATGATCATCAAAACAAGAATACCAACATCACTCAGGATAATAGCAGAAGGGAACACATAGCGCACAGACCAGCCGGTATAACCTTTTAAAAAGTCCATCGCCACAAACATCAATATCGCCATTGCTGTGAGTACGATCGTTTTGGATATATAACCTGCCTTACCAAGGATAGCCAGGCGAAGCACCAGATATCCATAAAGCAGGGCAAGACCGGTCATAAGGCTCCATGCCGTTTCAAAATCTCCATAGTGGTTGATCACCACCAGAACGGCCTCCACGACGATCGCCACAAAAAGATAAATACGCGACAACAGCATCATCTGTCTTCTTCTCACCCGGACATTCGGATACATATTTTCCACATCAACCGTCGGTTCCAGGACAGAATGACACAGCGGACAGCGCTCTGTTTCGTCTAAAACTTCTATATTACATTGTCTGCATCTACTCATAATTCACACCATTACTTTCTATCTCAACTTTGATCCCATCTGCTGCGATTTTTCTGAAAAATCCTCTCTGCACGGAAGAATCCTTCAGATCGTAGCTAAAGGAAAATACAAGCGTACTTCCATAGGAGCAGATCGTTCCTTTTAAATGTTGTCCCTTCGACATTGCGAGAAATGCATGGAACATTTCCACATAAGGCTGATAAGCTTCATCTACTGTAATATTTCCAATATTTGTGATCGTTGTCGTATTTGCCAGTGCTGATTTTGTATACACCAGACGCATTGCTATATTTTTCAGGAAAAGCGGTACTGCACGGGCAACTAGCAGCTTCTCGTTCGATACATTATAGGAAAAAAGCTTTTCCAAATGTTCTCTGTTAATCTGGCTCTTTAAGCTGTCCCTGACGCAGGTCAGTACTTCCTGGAACGTATAGATCTCTTTTGTCGGATGAAATTCTGCTGATACCATAACGAAGAAATTCTTCGTCGTGATCGAATTAAAATATGGGCGCAGATTCACCGGTACTGCAACACGGATCGGTTTGTCCGATGGCATTCCTTTCATACACTCTGTATAAACACTCCATATAAATACGGATACGAGATATTCATTAATACTGCATCCGTATTTATGGCAAACCTCTTTTAACTGCGGCACCTGCATATAGCCATGCATCACACCAAACTCACCCGGCTGTAATTTTTCGCCATGTAACAGATACGCTTTCTTTGTCTGATACCCCTTTGCTGAGCTCTTCTTATAATTCTTCAAAAAGCTGTCTTCCCTGTTTAGGGATGTACTGCTATTTAAAGAATCGCGAACCTTCTCCTTTAATTCCGGATGTGCCAGACGCAGGTATTGGTAAGTAAGCTCCTTTAAAAAATTAATACCTCCCATTCCGTCTGTTAATACATGGAACACCTCCAGATTGATCCGGTACTTATAATAACTCACGCGGAACATGTAGCTCCGGTTCTTATTCTGCTGGATAAACCTGCATGGATAATTGCTTTCCTCCCTTACCTTCGGCGCAGGCTTACCATTTTCTTCAAAATAATACCAGAATACACCTGTTCTTAAACGAAGATTAAATCCATCCATCTTCGGAAGTACGGTATTTAATGCCTCCTGTAAGAGGTCTGGCTGTATCAGCTCCGTCAGGGTAACACTGATCCGGTATACATTCGTCATATTCTCACCTGCAATAACCGGAAACAGATGCGCCGTATTATCCAGCCTGTCCCAACGGATCTCCTTATACTCTCTTTTCTTTTTTTTATTTTCTACAGCTGATTCCTCAAGCTGTTCTATTTCTTCTGTAACCCCAGTACTGGCTGTTTTTTTTCTCATCGCAGCTCCTTCTTCTGTCTGCCCGGATCTTAAATCCCCGCTCCGGACTCCTTTGCTTTTTGCATATCGTAACAATTATATACATATTTTATCAAAAAAACAATCATCCTGCTTTCCGTTTCTTATTTCTGTTGCTTTTTTTATATTTCTTTTATAAAATATGCTTGTGGTCACTGGTCTGACCACATACCACATTATCAATCGAATCCGGGTGGCAGAAAGTCTGCATTTTAGTTTATGGTGTCAGATTGCACAAAAGAAATATTCCAAGTTTCATTGTGCAAACATTCCGATAAGCCTCTGAAAACGTGAACCGTGTTCAGCAGAGGCTTCCACGCTTCATGAGTCTTATCTCCATTGCACAAAGAGAAACTTTTCATATTTCTTTTGTGCAATCTGACAATAAAGGTTATGGAGCAGAACATATAACACCCGAATCCACTATGTAGAAAAGGACGTATATTCTATGGAATTTAAAAAATTAAATGCCCCTTCCATGAAGGAGCTTTTTATTACAGAACTTCAAAATATGATTTTATCCGGTCAGTTAGAGATCGGTGCCAAGCTTCCACCGGAGCGTGAGCTTGCAGAGTCTATGCAGGTCTCCCGTGCGGTGATCAATTCCGGTATCTCAGAGCTGGAGAAAAAAGGCTTTCTTGTTGTCAAACCCCGCATCGGAACTTTTGTTGCTAATTATGAGAAGAACGGTACGATCGATACCCTCATCGCGATCATGAATTATAATGGCGGCGTTCTCCGCAACAGAGATGTCCGCTCCATCTTAGAGGTGCGCATCATGTTCATGTCCGTTGCCTCTTCTATGGCGATCGATCATGCTTCTGATGAAGAAATCGCTTCTTTGGAAACCTATGTCACACAGTTAGCCCATAGCACCTCACCAGAGCAGACTGCCACACTGATCTTTGATTTCAGCCATGCGATCGCCTGCATCAGTGGAAATACGCTTCTTCCGCTGTTTTTTATCTCCTTCAAAGATCTTGTCTGCCGTCTCTGGGTGAAATATGGTCAAAAATACGGCATAGAAGAGCTCTACCACAGTGCAGATAAAATCTATTGCAGCCTGCGTGAACGCAATAAAAAAGCGGCTTCCGATTTCATCCGCATTTCCACTCAGGAAAGCATCGACGGAAGCCGCACGATCTATTATGAGTAAGAGTCGCCTTAAGCTGTTACATAACTTAACTGCAGCCTTTTACTATATCCATTTACGCCTGTGAAGATGTATTCACAAACTGGCTTTCATACAGGTTTGCATAGAATCCTTTTTTTGCAAGAAGCTCTTCATGCTTTCCCTGTTCAATAATTTTTCCGTCTTTCATCACCAGGATCATATCTGCTTCCTGGATCGTAGACAGACGGTGTGCAACGATGAAGCTCGTTCTACCCTGCATCATCCTGGCAAAGGCTTTCTGGATCCTGATCTCGGTTCTTGTATCGATCGAGGAGGTTGCTTCATCTAAGATCAGCATTGGTGGCAGGCATAGCATAACTCTTGTAATGCATAAGAGCTGCTTCTGCCCCTGGGAAAGATTGCCTCCATCCTCAGCGATCACCGTATCATAGCCTTTTGGAAGACGTTTGATAAAGCTGTGTGCGTGGGATGCCTTTGCAGCTGCAATGATCTCTTCTTCCGTTGCGTCCGGTTTTCCCATAATAATATTGTCCCGGATCGTTCCACTCCGGAGCCAGGTCTCCTGTAACACCATTCCGTAATTATTCCGCAGGCTCTTTCTTGTCATTTCCTGGATCGGCACTCCGCTTACACAGATCCTGCCTTCGTTCACATCATAGAAACGCATCAGCAGATTGATCAATGTCGTCTTACCACAGCCGGTCGGTCCTACAATGGCTACCCGCTGTCCCGGTTCTACGCTTAAATTAAAGTCTTCGATCAGTTTCTGCTCCGGTGTATAAGAAAAATATACATGCTCTAATGCAACATGTCCGTCTGCCTGATCAAGGACCACTGCATCCGCTGCATCCGGAACCTCAGATGGTTCTTCCATCAGATCAAACACCCTGCCTGCACATGCCAGCGCATTCTGTAACTCCGTTACTACACCGGAAATCTCATTGAATGGCTTTGTATACTGATTTGCATAACTTAACAGGGAGGAAAGCTGTCCGACTGATATTCCACCTGCAATTGCCGTAAAAGCTCCAACAACTCCTACAACTGCATAAACGATACTGTTGACAAATCTTGTTGCCGGATTAGTGATACTGGAAAAGAAAATCGCGCGCAGAGAGCATTTCTCCAAACGGTCGTTGATCTCGTCAAACTTCTGAAGTGCTTCCTCTTCATGTGAAAATGCCTGCACGACCTTCTGATTCCCGATCATTTCCTCGATCAGGGCTGTCTGTTCGCCTCTTGTCTCTGATTGAAGCTTGAACATGGAAAATGTCTTTTTCGCAATAAAGCTTGCTACCACTAAAGACAATGGTGTGATCACAACCACTGCGGCTGTGATCCGTACACTGATTGTCAGCATGAAAATCAAAGTACCGAAAATGGTTACAATTCCGGTAAAAAACTGTGTAAATCCCATAAGAAGACCGTCTGCAAACTGATCTACATCCGCGATCACACGGCTTACGATCTCCCCATAAGAATGTCCGTCAATATATTTTAACGGAAGCTTTTCGATTTTTTCAAAAGCTTCTTTCCGGATGTCCCGGATAATATTATAAGTGATCTTATTGTTGCATGCATTCATGATCCACTGGGCAATCGCAGTCAGCACAATGATAACCGCCATTTTTTTCAGGATCATAAAAATTCCAGAAAAATCAACCATTCCCTTTGCAAGGATCAGATCAACTGCACGTCCGGTAAGAATTGGCAGATATAATGTCAGCGCTACTGTCACTGCAGCAAGCACAATGGAAAGACCAAGATATCCCCAATATCTGCGGATATAATTCATAACTTTTTTGAGGGTTGATTTTTGTTTTTCAGTCACTGGCTTTTTCATTTATCTTCCCTCCTCTGTCTTTTTAAACTGTGAATAATAGATTTCCTGATATACTTCACATTCTTTTAACAACTGCTCATGTGTTCCCATACCAACGATCTGTCCATCATCTAATACGATGATCTTATCTGCATACATAATGGAAGCCGCACGCTGGGATACAATAAATACCGTTGCCTGATTTTCCATATCGCGGATTGCCATGCGAAGCTTTGCATCTGTTGCAAAATCAAGAGCAGATGCACTGTCATCCAAAATAAGAATATCCGGATTTTTCAAGATGGCTCTTGCGATCGTCATACGCTGTCTTTGTCCGCCGGAAAGGTTTTTTCCGCCCTGCTCGATCTTAAAATCAAGTCCGCCCTCTTTCTGGTCTACAAATTCTTTTGCCTGGGCAATCTCAAGTGCCCGATAAATATCTTCATCTGTGGCGGTCTCATTTCCCCAGAGCATATTTTCACGGATCGTTCCCTTAAATAAAACTGCTTTCTGCAACACCATACCAATCTTACTGCGAAGCTCTTCTAAGGTATAATCACGGACATCTTTTCCGTTTATTTTTACGCTTCCCTTTGTTGCATCATAAAAACGCGGGATCATATTTACAACCGATGATTTTCCGGATCCGGTACCTCCGATGATACCGATCGTTTCGCCTTTTTTTGCCGAAAAATCAATATCTGTCAGTGATTCTTCCCCAGCCCCTGCATAAGTGAGGGATACATGGGAAAATACTACTGCGGCTTCTGTTTTTTCCAGCTCTGCGGCTGCAGCTACAGCCGGATCCTGAATGGATGGCTGCATCTCAAAAATTGCCTGGATACGGTTTCCACATGCAATGGATTTCGTGATATTAATGATCAGGTTTGCCAGCTTGATCAGCTCGACTAAAATCTGTGACATATAGCTGACAAGCGCAACCACTTCACCCTGTGTGATATATCCGTCATTGACACGTATCGCACCTGTCCATACAAGGACAACGATCGCACCGTTGATGATCACATAAGTAAGCGGGTTCATCAGCGCCGAGATTTTTCCTACATAAAGCTGTATTTTTGTCAGCGCATCATTGCTTTCGTTAAAATGAACCGTTTCATCCTGCTCTTTATTAAAAGCACGGATCACTCTGCTTCCGGTCAGGTTTTCTCTTGTGATCCCAAGCACCTTGTCCAAGGCTGCCTGCACTTTTTTGTACAGCGGGATACTGATGATCATAACTCCGAAAACAACGATGGATAACAGCGGAATCGTTACAACAAAAATTAGTGCCGCCTTAAAATCAATCGTAAACGCCATCACCATCGCTCCAAATACGATAAACGGTGAACGCAGGAACAGACGCAGCACAAGGTTTACACCGTTCTGCGTCTGGTTAATGTCACTTGTCATGCGTGTGATCAAAGTAGAGGTACCTACCGTATCCATCTCTGAAAAAGAAAGTGTCTGAATATGTTCAAACAATGCGTGACGCAGCTTTGTTGAAAACCCTACCGCTGCTTTTGCTGCAAAATACTGTGCCGTGATCGAACAGGTCAGTCCGATCAGAGCCAGTAATACAAGTACCATGCACATTTTCATGATGTATGGGCGGTCACCGTTTGCAACACCGGTATCAATGATCGCAGCCATAACAAGCGGTACGATCAGTTCAAACGATGCTTCTAATAATTTAAAAAGAGGTCCTAAAACACTCTCTTTTTTATAATCCTTTAAATATACCAGCAATTTTTTCATCTTGCAGAAATCCTCTCTCCCTTACTGCTTCATATCCTTCATCTTCTGTAATCCCAAAATGATCACTCCACCGATCACAAAGAATAAAATGCTGAAGTCATGGATTCCCATTGCCGGCTGCGGTACATCCAGAGTCGTCGGTCCCATAATGACTGCATAAATAGAGCCAAGCATCAGTCCAATGATCAGATATATTGTCTGTGGGCGGAAGCTTTCCAAAGCCTTACGGATCACCTTAACAACGCTGAACGCTCCAACTAATACTCCGCATCCGAATAAAAAGACGGTCCAGAAGCTTTCAAAATGTAAATGCAGAAAATCCTTGATCGCTGTAATGATCGGCAGATATAACCCCAGGATCAGAAGAATTGTAGATCCTGAAATTCCAGGCAGAACCATTGCAGAGATTGCGATCATTCCAGCAACAAATACAAACAGAGCAATCCCCGGTGTCAGGTGTTCTAAGTTCACACCATTTTCTCCTCCGGAAACCGGGTTAAAATAAGTGAGCGCACTTACAACTGCAATTCCGATCAGAATAAACGGAATGTATTTTTTCTGTGACTTTAACGTATCTTTTTCTTCTTTTATAACAAGTGGGATCGCAAATATAATAAATCCGA
Source organism: uncultured Roseburia sp. (assembly GCA_934358955.1). Lineage (GTDB taxonomy): Bacteria > Bacillota > Clostridia > Lachnospirales > Lachnospiraceae > Roseburia. The sequence goes on from CAKRLC010000022.1 coordinate 14,303, forward strand.
TAAACAGCGAACTGATATAATAAATATGGGATTCAAACACACTTGTCAACACAAGAACTGCAAGAACAAATCCGCAGACCCATCCGATTCCCAGCTTAAGCAGGAAAAAAAGTGCCTCTTTTTTCTTCTCTTTGCTTCCTGTGATCAGATCATCGATTGAATCGATAAATTGCTCATAAAATCCAAGTAAAAATGCAATCGTTCCTCCGGACACGCCCGGAACACTGTCTGCGAGCGCCATACAAAATCCTCTGATAAATTGTATTACATACATCTCAATCAACCTCATTCTTTTTCTAAATAATCTCTATGCTGCTTTCTTACAGCACTGCACCCTATTATAACGTTATTGTGTGCTGTTTGTCTATTCTAACTTCGCCGGCTTACTTTCTGATAAGATCCTTCACAACTTCCCCTGCAATGATAAGGCCTGCAACAGAAGGCACGAATGCCACGCTTCCCGGAATGTCTCTCCGTTCCGTACATTTATGCTCGGCTCCCGGAGGACAGATGCAGTTTGCCCGGCAGCTGATCGACATATCTTCGATCGGTCTTGTCGGTTTTTCCTCGGAATAAACAACCTTTAATTTTTTCACTCCACGTTTTTTCAATTCACGTCTCATGACCTTGGCAAGTGGGCAGACCTTCGTCTTATAAATATCTGCTACCTGGAACTGGCTTCCATCCAGCTTATTTCCGGCACCCATGCTGCTGATGATCGGAATGTTTAACTCCTGCGCTTTCATGACAAGTTCAATCTTCGCTGTCACAGTATCCACAGCATCTACAATATAATCATATTCTTCAAATGGAAAATCAGATGCATTTTCCGGCAGGAAGAAGCATTTATGGATCCGCACATCGGCCTGTGGATTGATCTCCAAAATACGGTCACGCATTACTTCTGCTTTGTATTTTCCGACTGTTTTTCTTGTTGCAATGATCTGGCGGTTCAGATTCGTCAGGCACACTTTATCATCATCGATCAGGTCAAATGCCCCTACTCCGCTGCGCACAAGTGCTTCACACACATAGCCGCCAACTCCGCCAACTCCAAATACTGCCACGCGGGAATGTTCCAGGCGGTCCATCGCCTCTTTTCCCAGTAATAATTCTGTTCTTGAAAACTGATTTAACATATTTGCTCCTTGTTTAGCTTTTTTCTTCCATATTTCTTTTGTGCAATTTACCAATAAAGGTTATGAAGCAGACCTTCTGACACCTGAATTCTAATATCTGTCCATAGAATTTTCTCATCTGATCTTGTCTTCATTTATATTATGACCTCAGATAGTTCAGTACATCCGCAAGGCTTCCTACACCAACAAGACGGATTCCGGTTACCTGCGGCATCACTGCCCGGCAGACCTCCGGCAAGATGCACACTTCAAAGCCAAGCTTTTTCGCTTCCTGCACGCGCTGTTCTGCCATATTCACGGCACGTACCTCACCACTTAGGCCAACTTCTCCAAAGCAGATCGTCTTTTCATCGATCGGTCTGTCCCGAAAACTTGATATTAATGCCAGCACGATTCCAAGATCGATCGCCGGCTCGTTCATCTTAATTCCACCTGCAATATTAACATAAGCATCACAGTCTGCCAACTTCAATCCCAGTCTTTTTTCCAGGACGGCCATCAGAAGGTTCACCCTGTTAAAATCTGTTCCTGCTGCCGTTCTTCTTGGAATTCCAAAATTGCTGTGACACACCAGTGCCTGCACTTCTAAAAGGATCGGTCTTGTTCCCTCCATCGAACAGGTCACTACGGAACCGGATGCGCCCTGCGGTTTTCCGCTTAGCATATATTCGGACGGATTTTCCACCTCTTCCAGTCCACTCTGGCGCATTTCAAACACTCCGATCTCATTTGTTGAGCCAAAACGGTTTTTTACACCGCGTAAAATACGGTACGCAGCATGTCTGTCTCCCTCAAAATAAAGAACGGTATCCACCATATGCTCTAACACACGCGGACCGGCAACGACGCCTTCCTTTGTTACGTGTCCGACGATAAAAATAGAAATCCCCATTCCTTTTGCGATCTGCATCAGAGTGCCCGTAGACTCCCTTACCTGGGAAACACTGCCCGGAGCAGAAGAAACTTCTTCATTAAACATCGTTTGAATAGAATCAATGATCACAATCTGTGGTTTTTCACGGTCGATCACTGCCTTGATCGTATCGAGATTCGTCTCACATAACAGCTTCAGGCTGTCACCAAACGTTCCGATACGTTCTGCGCGGATCCTTATCTGCTGTAACGATTCCTCACCGGAAATATATAAAACAGATATCTGCTGATCCGAAAGATTCTTGCAGACCTGCAGCAATAATGTGGATTTTCCAATTCCCGGATCACCACCGACTAATACCATTGACCCTTGAACAATGCCTCCGCCAAGAACACGGTCAAGCTCCTTCATCCCGGTTGAGATCCGTCTGTCATGCGTCATCTCGATCTGCGAGATCGGCATGACCTTTACCTCTGCTGCAGTTGATTTCTTCTTTGCAAGAGTCGTCACACTTTTTTTATCGACGACTTCCTCTACAAACGTATTCCATTCCTTGCAGCCTGGGCACTGTCCCATCCATTTTGATGATTCGTAGCCGCAGGACTGGCAGAAAAATATACTTGTCTTTCCTTTTGCCATGTGCTTCCTTTCCTTATTTTCATATTATAAACAGATAAAGGGGCTGCCGTTTCCGACAACCCCTGCATGATTTTATTCACACTTCTTGATTACAACTTCAACCGGCTTCTCTCCGAGTTCTACGCTTACGCTTAACTTGCCTCCAAGATTCGTCTTCATCTTGCCTGCACTTACGCCATCTACTGTGATCTCGTATTCAGTCTCTTCTTCCAGCTCTAATGTTACCTGTGCATCTTCCGGTCCTTCTACTGCAAAGGAAACGCCTGTATCTGTCACATTCAGATGGGATGCTGCGGTTCCTGGTACGGATTCATATACAAACATACCATTCCGCTCTAACTTTGTAATCTCCTTGTAAGTCTTTACCTTGTAGAGATCTCCCTGATGCTCAAAATTATCAAGCTTTGCTTTTGCATCCAGAGAATAATCACCAAAACTGATCGTACCGTCTGCTTCGGAACGAATTAATTCACTAATCACGCCCATCTTTTCCTCCTGTGATATATCTTTTTTTGCTGATATATCGTAAAAATTTTGTAAGATAATTATATACTAACCACATTCTGATTACCAGTGGTTTTCTTTTAATTTAAGGATTTTTTTATTTTTGCTTCGTAAAAGAATCTGCTCACACTCGTATCACTTTCTTACGCAGTAAACAGCAAGTGTTTTACTGCTTCTTTTACTCCACTTCAAAAACAATCTTATTTTTCTTTGTGGTCACAACCACATTGCAGCCCTTTTTCACATTACCGTCAAGAATTTCCTCTGCAAGCTGGTCTTCAATCTCATTCTGGATCTTACGACGAAGCGGTCTTGCTCCGTATTTTGGCTCATATGCCTTATCGACAATATAATTTTTCACACTGTCGCGGACCGTTAATGTAATATCCATCTGCTTTTTACAGCGGTCGGTGAGATCCTTTAACATCAGTGTTACGATCTGTTTCATATCCTTCTTATTCAAAGAACGGAATACGATTGTCTCATCAATACGGTTTAAAAATTCCGGCTTGAAGATTCTGCGCACTTCTTCCATTACGCTTCCTTTCATCCGTTCATAATTCAGCTTTTCATCATCCACAGAAGCAAATCCCAGCTTTTTCGGTTCCACGATGGACTGGGCGCCTGCATTGGAAGTCATAATAATGATCGTATTTTTAAAATCTACTTTTCTTCCCTGGGAATCTGTGATATGGCCATCGTCTAATACCTGAAGCAGGATATTAAACACATCCGGATGTGCTTTTTCTATTTCATCAAATAAAATCACGGAATAAGGGTTTCTTCTTACCTTTTCGCTAAGCTGTCCACCATCCTCATGTCCGACATATCCCGGAGGGGAACCGATCATCTTGGAAACACTGTGCTTTTCCATATATTCAGACATATCTACACGGATCATTGACTGTTCATTTCCAAACACTGCTTCCGCAAGTGCCTTGGAGATCTCTGTTTTACCAACACCGGTCGGTCCTAAGAACAGGAACGAGCCGATCGGTCGTTTCGGATCTTTTAATCCGACACGGCCTCTTCTGACTGCCTTTGCCACTGCAGTCACAGCCTCTTCCTGACCAACAACCCTCTTGTGCAACGTTGCTTCCAGCTTTTTCAGTCTCGCTGCTTCTCCTTCAGCAAGCTTCTTTACAGGGATTTTCGTCCAGCCTGCTACTACATCTGCGATCTCTTCTTCGCCGACTTTTAAGTTCTTCTTTTGTATCTCTTTTTTCGCTTTTGCAGTTACTTTTTCTTCTTTCTTCTGCAATGCTTCTTTTTCTTCTTTGTATTGTCTTGCCGCTTCGATATTTCCTTCAGCCAAAGCTGCTTCCAAATCGTTTTCTTTCTCTGAGATCATGCGGTTTAACTCTGCGATCTCCTCGGAATGGCTGGCTACACCAAAGCGTACCTTTGCAGCTGCTTCATCCATCAGATCGATCGCTTTGTCCGGCAGAAAGCGGTCATTGATATAGCGCATAGATAATCGGACTGCTGCCTCTAATGCCTCATCTGTGATCTTCACCTGATGATGCTGCTCATATTTACTACGCAGACCTTTTAAAATCTCCACTGCCTGTTCCTCAGTTGGTTCCTCTACTGTCACAGGCTGGAATCTGCGCTCTAATGCGGCATCCTTTTCCACATATTTCCGGTATTCTGTGATCGTTGTCGCACCCATGATCTGGATCTCTCCACGCGCCAATGCAGGTTTTAAAATATTAGATGCATCGATCGCACCTTCTGCACCACCTGCACCGATGATCGTATGAAGCTCATCGATAAATAACAGAATATTTCCTGCTTTTGTAACTTCCTGGATGATCTTTTTGATGCGTTCCTCGAATTCACCACGATATTTGGAACCGGCAACGATTCCGGACATATCCAGGGAAACCACTCTCTTTCCAAGTACGGACTCCGGTACAAGTCCTGATACGATCCGTTCTGCAATGCCTTCTACGATCGCTGTCTTTCCTACACCCGGCTCACCGATCAGACATGGATTGTTCTTTGTTCTTCTGCTTAAGATCTGGATCACACGCTGGATCTCTTCCTGTCTTCCAACCACCGGATCCAGGCTGCCTTCACGCGCTAACTCTGTCAGATCCCTGGAATACTGATCCAGTGTCGGTGTTCCTTCACTTCCTTTCTTTTTGCCCGGACGTCCATTCTGGAATTCTTCCCGGTAAAGATTCGCATCCTCTCCCATTGCGATCAGTGTATCTACAAAAATCTTCTGCAGGTTCACAGACAATGTGTTCAATAATCTGGATGCAATGCAGTCCGTCTCGCGGATGATCGCCAAAAGCAGATGCTCGGTTCCGACCGATTCTGCATGGAAACGTTCTGCCTCCTTTTGTGCATTCTCAAGTACTTTTTCTGCTCTTGGGGAATATCCGTCGTACTCCATCACGGCGGTTCCACCGTTTGGAGCGATCAGCTCTTCGATCAGATCCAGTACTTTATTTAGTTCCACTCCATTTTCTTTCAATACCTGTGCAGCAACACCTGTTTCTTCTTTTAAAAGACCAAGAAGCAGATGTTCCGTTCCGATATAATTATGATGCAGTGATTTTGACATTCTTCCGGCAAGGTCAATTGCCTTCTTTGCTTTTACAGTATATGGTAAACGCATAAAGCCTCCTCACAAAATTAATGTTTTAGTGACGCGAAACTAAATTAAGCTGTGACAATTGGAACAAAATAACAAATCCAACGTATAGTTTTTTGATTGTTTCGCTGTTTTATTATAATGTATTTTAGTAAAAAACAGGATGTAATAACCAAGATTTTATAAAAAATTTATAACTATCTTCCGGTTTACGCAAACAGCTTTTTCACCATATCGGCGTCAAACACGACCTGTTTTAAGTGGTCGACCTCGATCTGGTAGAGGGCGTTGGCTGCAAGGTGTTCGGCTGCCTGCTCTAAGTCACGGATGCCGGAAGTATCACGGTACTGCTCAATGAGCTCGTCTAATCCATCATCTGTCAAAACGATCTCGCCCTGTTCAAGTCCGATCCGTTTTAATACCTTTGGAAGTGCAAATCTGGAGAAAATAATTTTTTTCTCTTCCTGTGTATAATCCGGTATGTCGATCACTGCAAAACGTGACATCAACGGTGCACTGATCTCTTCCCGGTTATTTGCAGTTGCGATCGGATAAACACCGCTTGTCGGGATCATACATTCCATATAGTTATCGGTAAATCCAAGATTATCAAGCAATGTCAATAATACATCTGCCGGATTGCCGTTTCCTTTTCCGGATGCAGCTTTATCCAACTCGTTGATGATAAAGACCAGATTCGATTCACCTGCCATGGAAAATGCTTCCATAATAATTCCCGGCTTTGCATTTGTATAGATTCTTGAGCTTCCGGTCAGCTGTTCCGGATCATTGATCGAGCTCATATCCAGTGTTGTCCACGGAAGTTTTAAAATTCTTGCGACAGCATAGGCAATCTGTGATTTTCCGGTACCTGCCGGTCCGATCAGAAGAAGCCCGTATGCAGGAAGTGTATGCGTACGGTTGATCTGGATGATCGTTTCCATGATTCTTTGTTTTACACGCTCCATTCCGTAAAGCTCTTCATCTAAGATCCGACGCGCTTCCACCGGGTCGATCGCTTCAAAATAGTTATTTTTCCACTGGATATTCATCATAATAGACAGCGCACGCTGTGCATGTCTGCGTTCTTCCGGTGATACCTCACTTGATTTTGCCACTGCGAGGTTTCTTCTTGCCCATAAACGGATATTGTCCGGCATCGTTCTTCCTGCGCAGTTCAAAAAATCAGAAATGCTCTGGATGCTCGTAAGCTTCATGCTGTCACCGCTCTCGTCAAGTTCTTCCTCTTCTTTCTCCTGCTCCGGTGCATTACTTGCAAGCAGTCTCTCGATCACGAACTGCAGGAATCCATCAGAGGCAGACAGCTTTGCTGTACCATGCAGTGCCGTTTCCTGGATTTTATAAACTGCATAACCGTCCTCACGGTTCTCTCCGGAAAGCAGTACAGGGATACGGTTTTCCCCAAGCCAGCGCAGTAAATTCACAAATCTTGCATCTACCTTTAAAATGTCTGCGCAGAACGTTTTTTCCTCTTCTTTGAACTCAAATGCAGTCCGCTGACTCTGATTGCAAAACATTCCGCTGGAATGATGCTCCCATTTTCTCTCTGCATTATCTAAGATCAAAATCGGATGCTCCGGTGTCTTCTCCGACTCGTCAGTTAAAAATGTTGTATATGTGCATTCAAATACTTCTTCTGTTGAAGTATTGCTGAAATCAAAAACTGGCATAATTCTCGCTCCTTTATTTTTCAACTTTTTCTTTATTTATAAAAACATAAAATAAAAAAATTTACAAGAAAGTTTTTCAGATTCGACAGATGAAAACATTGATCGTTACTGGAACAATGTATAGGTGAACCGTAACCCTTTATCTGCCATGAACATAATAAATGATGGATTTGTCTTTACGAAATCCTGTTTTTTCGTTACAATAGGAATGGAATTTTCAATAAAATTTCCCATATTTTATAAAGGAAAGGAACATTATTATGGCAAATCCAATTGTTACAATCGAAATGGAAAACGGCGATCTCATGAAAGCTGAGCTTTATCCTGAAATCGCACCAAATACGGTTAACAACTTTATCAGCCTTGTAAAAAAAGGCTTCTATGACGGAGTGATCTTCCACCGCGTGATCAACGGCTTCATGATCCAGGGCGGCGATCCGGACGGAACCGGAATGGGTGGTCCTGGCTACTCTATCAAAGGGGAATTCTCCCAGAACGGCTTCAAAAACGACTTAAAACACACAGAGGGTGTTTTATCTATGGCAAGAACTATGATGCCTGATTCTGCAGGTTCCCAGTTCTTTATCATGCATAAGAACTCTCCTCACTTAGACGGTGCATATGCTGCATTCGGTAAAGTGATCGAAGGTCTCGATGTTGTCAACAAAATCGCTGAGACAACAACCGATTACTCTGACCGTCCATTACAGCCACAGGTAATGAAAACCGTAACTGTTGAAACTTTCGGTGTAGATTATCCGGAACCAGAAAAACGCTAATACGGCGGCATAATAAAAGGCTTTACAAAAAGGCAACGCAACCTGCGAAACTCTTTTTGTAAAGCCTTTTTCTTTTATCCAGCTGCTTTAAGCTTCAGAAGCTGCCACATTTTCAAAAAATGACAGCTTCTGAGATTTACGCAGAAATTCTTAGTGTTTTGGAACGATTTTTTCGATTCCACCCATGTATGGCTGGAGTGCTTTTGGAATGTTTACACTTCCGTCCGCATTTAAGTTATTCTCTAAGAATGCGATCAGCATACGTGGTGGAGCAACCACTGTGTTATTTAAGGTATGGGCAAAATATTTATTTCCGTCTTTTCCTTTTACGCGGATCTTCAGACGTCTTGCCTGTGCATCACCTAAGTTCGAGCAGCTTCCTACCTCAAAGTATTTCTTCTGTCTTGGAGACCATGCCTCTACGTCACAGGATTTTACTTTTAAGTCAGCCAGGTCACCTGAGCAGCACTCTAATGTACGAACCGGGATGTCTAAGCTGCGGAACAGGTCAACGGTATTCTGCCATAATTTATCATACCATGCTTTGGATTCTTCCGGTTTGCAGACAACGATCATTTCCTGTTTTTCGAACTGATGGATACGGTATACACCACGTTCTTCAATACCATGTGCTCCTTTTTCTTTACGGAAGCATGGAGAATAAGATGTTAATGTATATGGTAATTTTTCTTCTTCATTGATCGTATCGATGAATTTACCGATCATGGAATGCTCAGAAGTACCAATCAGGTAAAGGTCTTCGCCTTCGATCTTATACATCATGGCATCCATCTCTTCAAAGCTCATAACGCCTGTTACAACGTTGCTGCGGATCATAAATGGTGGTACACAGTAAGTAAATCCACGGTTGATCATGAAATCTCTTGCATAGGAGATCACTGCAGAATGGATTCTTGCGATATCGCCCATTAAATAATAGAAACCGTTTCCTGCAACTTTTCCTGCTGCATCAAGGTCAATACCATCAAAACGATCCATAATATCTGTATGATATGGAATCTCGAATTCAGGTACGACAGGTTCACCGAATTTTTCGATCTCTACATTGCAGCTGTCATCTTTTCCGATCGGAACAGATGGATCAATGATATTTGGAATTGTCATCATGATCTTTGTTACTTTTTCCTGTAACTCTTTTTCAGCTTCCTCTAATTCAGCAAGACGTGCTGCATTGGCGCTTACCTGTGCTTTTACAGCTTCAGCTTCTTCCTTCTTGCCCTGACCCATTAATTTTCCAATCTCTTTGGATAAGGCATTACGGCTTGCACGAAGCTCATCTGCTTCCTGCTGTGTTGCTCTTGCTTTTGCATCTAACTCGATGACTTCATCTACGAGAGGTAATTTGTGATCCTGGAATTTGTTTCTGATGTTCTGTTTTACAACTTCCGGATTTTCTCTTAAAAATTTTAAATCGATCATTTTTTTGCTCCTTTTCTTTTCCTTTTTCCAGATCATTACAGTTCTCCAAAAGCGATCCTGTAATGACCGGTCTCTTCTTTGAAAATAACACAAAAGCCTTCCGCCCCTGTGCTCATACACATGGGACGAAAGGCTGTTCTTATCCTAAAACGATGCTTCCGCGTTGCCACCCATATTGTCAGAAGTATGCCATCCTGACCTCTTCATTCGTACGATATAGGATACGACCCTTGTGACTTTCATCACCGGCTCGGAAAGTGGAAAGGACTTATTCACTGTACCGGTTCTCACCAGCCACCGGCTCTCTGAAACAGCTTTGCGACCGTAGCTTTCGTCACTGCCAATTTCTTCCGACATTATACCCTTATTGTCTGTAAAAAGCAACTCTTTTATACAATTCTTTTAAAAACTTCCACAGGTTTTGTACAAGTTTCTTTCTGCGTTTCCACATTCCGTGAAGGAATCGCACCAGACGAACGGCCGGATAAATCAGGCAGAACAACTCCAGGACAAAAAGCAGTTCTACTACATCTTCATAGGCTCTCGCCCGGTTTTCCCAGTATGGAAAAACGATATTTTTGGTACGCATGGAACGTACACCAAAATTTTTTAAAAGAGCCAGCCTGTTTAAAAGTCCGTAACGTGTGGTATTTTCCACGATCTCATAGGCAGTCTCATCTAAGCCGATCGCATCTTTTAACGCACGGAAGCCAAACTGCTTTACCGGATTAAGGATTAGCAGCTCATAGCTGTCGACCGGTAACGGTTCTTCTTTTCCTTTTGCCAGAATGCCATAAGAAACATAGATCGTTGGTTTTTCTTCCTCTGCTGCTTCGCTGAAAAATCCACTGTCACTTCGTACGACTCCACGGACCGGGTATACCACATTGTCGATCTCCACGGTCATACCGGAAATATGATTGCCTCCAAACAGCTGCCAGGCAACATTTTCATCAAGAATAACGCCATCTCCGTTAAAATCATTTCTATCAAAGTACGTTCCGTCTAACAACTTAAGTGGGTGAAATTGAAAGAAATCGCCTCCAACTCCAAATGCCCGGACCGTTACAGATGTCTTATCGGAGTATACCGTAAGCTGCCCCTGGCTGCTATATGCATCGACGTAGCTTCGGCCCATCCCGCTTTCATTCTCAGCGGCTGCGTTTTGCAGCGCCTCTGTCAGCTGACGTTCCACCGGCAAAATCTGCTCTGACGTCATACCGGCGTCCTTAGAAAAGAAACAGGAGAGCTGCACGTAGTCATCTTTTTTCGACCACTCCGATGCAACATTCTGCTCTTTCAGCTGTCCGGCCAAAAGCCGTCCAGCCCCTGCAAGCAGAAGTGCCATGACAATCAGCAGTCCGGTGACAATCTGTCTTTTATACTGCTTTCCATTCATGCTTCATGTTCCTTCCTTATTCTGATGCCAGACGCACCTGCTGGTTTGCTTCGATCGGCTTGGATGTCGTTGTGATCACATATTCATAACCCTCTAAAGCTCCGGTTACTGCGGATTGTTTATCGTCTGAAGTAACGATCTGCACATCCACACGTCTTGCATAATAGCGGTTTCCAAGCGGTGTACTCTTCGATTCGATAATAAGGATAAAGTTTCCGTTAGAATCCTCGCGGATCGCACTGGTCGGAACAATATTATCATAGTTAGAGCTCTGCTGTCCGATCGATACCGTATAACTATCCCCGATTCCGACATCCCCTTTCATTTCACACACAACAATGTAGCTTGCACGATTCTGCTGATCCTTATGGACATTCGAAACCGTTGCCGTAATGTCATTTCCATACCAGTTATTTAAAATTTCTGCCGGATCGCCCGGTTTGATGCGTTTTGCCTGATTCTCAGTTACGGTAAACTGCATCGTAAATGCTTTGTTTTCCGGCTGGATCGTCATCATAACATCATTGGCATTTACGGTATTTCCTGCTGTCACTGCAATGTCTGTCACAATACCGGAGATTGGGGACGTTATTTCTGCCCCGATCGATTTTTCTTCAAGCTTTGCAACCTCTTCTTTTAATTCTGCAACCGTTGCATAAGCGGACGCGATCGTTACTTCGCCATTGATCTTCTCTGATACCTTCTCCGCATTCTTCGTCGCATTGGTCAGTACCGTATTGGCATCGGTCAATGCTGCAGTTGCGGCATTTAACTGTCCCTGTAGATTATTGGCCTGTGCTGTATTCGTTCCGGAAAGCTTCTTGACAGACAGATTATAGTTGGCATTATTTAACGCATTTTTTGTATCAGTAACTGCATTTTTTGCTGTATCATAATTGCCTGATACTCCGTCCAGATTGGATTTGCATGTATTAAATATATTCTGGCAGGTCGTAAGCTTTGACTGGCAGGTCTGTAATGCTGTCAATGCACTCTGCTTTTCCGCTTCGGATGCAGTTGTACTGTTTTTTACATTATCATAGGCGATCTGTGCACTGTTGCAGGCTTCCTGCGCACTGTTTAAATCTGCCAGTGCTCTGTCATAAGCGGACTTCGCCGGTGTATAAGCAGCCTCTGCACTGGAATAAGACTCCTGCGCATCTGTGTTCCGCTTCTCTGCATCCAGCACAGCCCGTTCCTCTGCTGAGGTATCTATGGTTGAATTTCCAAGTGCATCGATCTGGGCTTTGATTTTGTCCACATTTGCCTGAGCAGCATCCACTGCTGCCTGTGCGTTGGTTACGTTTTGCTTTGATGCAGCAATCGTATTTTGTTTTTGGGTAAGGGAGGATCCTTTTCCGGCTTCGATCCGCTGCCTCTCTGCAACGGTGATACCGGCGGAAAGAACTGCTGTCTCATAAGCTGCCTGTGCATCATTTAAGCTTTTTCTGGCTGTATTTAATTCTTCACTTTCTGAATCTTCCAGCGTAAACAGTACATCACCCGTCGTTACTTCCGCATTTTTCTTCACATTAACGGTTGCAACCTTTCTTGTCTCACTGATCGTTACAGAATAGCTTTCGCTTGCTTCCACCGTTCCGCTTCCACGTACCTTTGTCGTGAGCGTACCGCTTGTAACCTGCTGCGTACTTACCTCTACCAGTGAATAGTTCATAATGGTATTGGAAAAGAACGTAAGAATCAGCATTATCAGTAAAAATATAATCGTAATATTTTTAATTTTATCTTTTCTATTCGTCATTCTCTTGCTTCTCCCTCTCTGATCATCCTTTAACACCGCCCTGATAAGCGATTCCTTCCACAAGCTGTTCCTCCCCGTACAGGAAGATCAAAAGGCTTGGTATCATATAAAATGTTGCAACTGCGAATGCCAGTCCGATCTCCTGTGCATTGATCTTCGATAAGAAAATCGACAGCGGATACCTGTCCGGATCGCTGAAAAACAACAGCGGCTGCTCTACCATATTCCAGTAATCCATAAATACCAGGATCCCACAGGTTGTGATCACGCCCTTGCAGATTGGAATACATACCTTTCCGAATATCTGCCCTTCATTCGCCCCATCGATCTTCGCCGCTTCCAAAAGCGGGATCGGTATTCGTTTCATATATTTTGTGATAAGGTATACACTAAACGGTGAAAAAATTCCCGGAAGCCAGATACTCCAGTTTGTATCCAAAAGCTTCATCCATTTTAATACGAGGTAATTCGGCACCAGTGTGACCTGATATGGCATCATCATTAAGATCACATATGCAAAAAATACGATCGCTGCAAGCTTTCCCCTTGTCCTTGTAAACCCATACGCTGCAAGAACTGCCACGATCAGCTGGAATACCACGATCGGCACGACTAAAATCAGGGAGTTCCAGAACTTCAGCAGATAATCCGGGCTCTTAAATAATACGGTCACATACTGTGAAAATGTAACCATATCCGGGATAAACTTCAGATTCACGGTCTTTGAAATATATTGTTTTCCACCTGTTGCCGTCTTCTGGAAGATCGCTCCATAATTGGATGTGATCTCGGAAGCAGACATGAACGAATTGCTGACTGTCAACACGATCGGTGTCAGAAAAATAAGTGCCGTCACCACCGCAAGTATCGTTAGGAAAATCCGTATGATTCTTTTTTTCTTCTCTGACTTTTTCTTCATTCTTCCTCCAGATCCTTTCCAAAATGATGTTCTACCAAAAACAGGAAGCCCATAAGCACGATCATAACCAGTGACATATAGATTGCTGCGGTAGAAAGCTTCTGATAATCACCGGAAGCAAACGTATTATTCATATAATGCTGTAACATGTACAGCGCACCATATGGATATTCCCCTGTCAGAAGATAAACCTCACGGAATACCTTAAAGGAATTGATCATGGATAAAATCGTCACAAACAAAATCGTCGGTGACAGGTAACGAAGCTTTACATGGATAAGCACCTGCCAGCGCCCTGCCCCGTCTAACTGTGCAGCCTCGATCATATCCTTTGGAATATTTCCCATCGCAGACAAAAACAGGATCATATTATAGCCGAGATTTTTCCATAAAAACAATAAGATCACGACAAATAATCCTGCGGAAGACTTCAGCCAGTCAATCTGACCTCCGCCAAACTTCTGCACTGCCAGATTCACGACTCCATTGTAGTCAAATAATACCTGCCAGATCAGCACGACTGATGCTGTCGGAACCATAAGCGGCGTCAGAAAGCAGCTTCGTAATTCACTTCGCAATGGAATCCCTGCATCTAATAAAAAGGCTAACGCCATACCAAGCACAACCGCTAACGGAACTGCCACAATTGAGAAAAACAGTGTATTGCCAACGGCTGTCCGGAATGCCACATTCTGGATCACACTGCTGTAATTTGCCAGTCCGACAAATCTTTTTGCGATCGGATTATCTACAAAAGAAAAATAGATAACAACAAGAAAAGGGAGTACAAAAAAGATCAATACTCCCAGAACGCTTGGTGCCAGGAAGATTCCTGACACCAGCCTGTGATTTAATTTTCCTGCCTGTTGCTTTTTTACTTTATGGGACGCCTGCCCCTTTTTTTTACTTTGTCTCACTTAAATACACCTGCATACGACTCTGAATAATTTTTGCAACCTCATCTGCTGTTTTCTGACCGGAAAAATATGCTTCGGTTTCTTCATTAATGATATTGGTGATATCGGAAGAGGCTGCCCCACTGACTGCTGTAGTATTGTATACCAGATCTTTGACCAGATCCACCTCTGCCTGCGTAGTAGGTTCTATTTCAACCTGAAATTCTCCTACTGACCAGGTAGAACCTGTATTTGGATCATCTTTCATTGCTTTCTTACAATATTCTTCAAATTCATCCTTACGGATAGAGAATCCATAGGAATAACTGTCATCGTTCTTATCCTTTGGCAGATATAACGTTCTTAAGAACTGCCATGCACCATCCGGATCGTCACAGTTCTTGGAGATTCCGATAATGCTGTTAAGGGAAAGGAGCGCTCCATTTCCTTTTGCTGTCGGATAACCGATGAAAGTAACATCTCCGCCATAAACAGTCCGTAATACCTGCATATATTCAAAATCACTCATATAATACGTATCCAGTAAAACCTTTCCCTGGTTCATCAGGACATACGTATCATCTGTATTTTCCTCCCAGTTGAATGTCTCCGGGAATGTTGCCGCAAATTCAAGAATATCTGTAAATTCCTTGCTGTCGAAGTTACAGGTTGCATCCTCCCAGTTAATAAAATCAGAGTAACCAAGATTCATGCACATATTTAATGCGGATGCACGGTCAATTCCGTAGAAAAGCATCGTTCCTTCCGGTTTGGAGTGTAAAAGATCCATCATATCACTGACGGTCCAGCCCGGCTCAGTTCCGACATCGTCTGCTTTTCCTACAACCGTCTGTAAAGTAAAGTTCATCGGAAGAAATGCCAGTTTCCCATCATACTCACTTGCGCTGAGGATATTCGGAAGAAAATCTTCTCTGGAAAGGACTTCATCTTTATCGATCAGATCATACAGATCTACATTCAATCCTTTTCCTGCAAAGTTTAATACCTCTGAATAATCATTAAACAGAACAATATCAATATCCGGATCGGTTGTGATCGCAGTCGTATAATTATTGACCATGTCCTGATAATCTTCTGTGTCATCACTGTAGAAGTTCTTCATTGTAATATGATATTCATCCTGACTCTTGTTAAAATCAATGATCTTTTCCTCGATCTGTGAATCTCCCCAGAGGCTTGCCAGTACAAGCGTCTTTGTGCTACCTACCTCACTTGCATCTACTTCTTTGATCAGGGCGATCTCATTCGTAGTTCCGGAAGAATTCCAGCCCTGGATACAAGCTGCCAGGCTTCCATCGGTAAGTATAGAGAAGCTTGAAACATTAGAGCTTGAGATATTGCAATCCATCCAGCTTAAGTATAATGTTTTTTTCTGCGTATCTGTATTGTACTGATATAAGCTTGTTCCATCCGTCAAAAGGAAATTCTTCTCATCCATAACAGTAAGATTATTGCTCGTCGGCACTGTGATCTTGCCGTCCTGCTTTTCTTTGGCTGTTTCCGGATCGATCGTGGTCAGCTCATACTTTCCATCATCTGTCATCTTTATCACAGCAACACTGCCATCTGCAAGTGTGATCAGTCCGGATGTCCAGTCATCTGATGTTACTTCACCTTTTTTATTTCCATCTTTGTCATAGATATCTGTGTAATAACGGTCTTCCGTATCCGACCATACATTGATTGACAGGTAAAGGTTGCCATCTTTGTCCATGGCCATGCCGTTGCATCCAATATTTTCGGATCCCTCTGCCGCAAGCTCAGTCTCATAAATCTCATTTCCGGAAGCATCTACTTTGACGATGAAGTTCTTGGAAATATACTGTGCATTCTGTGCTTTTAAGAAATTATCGTAATGAATGGTTCCGTCTTCGTCTGTATAGTCTGCCTCATAAGCATCCTTCCAGGTCTGCTCGGCATCTTCTGCAGGATATCCCCACTGATTTTCCATATACTCCAATACATCCTCTAATGTCGCATCGGAATAATCTTCGGTCAGGCTTGACTCATCCATAATAGAACGGGAAATCATCAGATATACCTCGCCCTCGTCTGTAACACTATAGCTTGAAACATTGCTGTAGCCCATACCATTATTATCTGAAGCATGAGTGTAAAGCTTCTGTTCTTCATTGGAAACGATATTATAAGAATAAATACTGTACTCTGTATAATCCTCATTATACACTCCGTAATACATCAGGTCGCCCTTAAACGACACATCACTTACGTTACCATTAAAGCTGTCAGGCAGATCACTCAAATACGTTGCCTTAAAATAATGCTTTTCGCCTTCTGCTGTCTTGTCTGTACCACCACCGCCGCATGCGGTAAGCCCTGCTGCCATCGCCACTGTCAGCACAAGAGCCATTCCTCTTTTCCACCATCTGCTCGTCATATATTCTCCTCCTGAACATACCGGTTTTCCGGTTTATTTTCCTACTCTAATCATATAGAATTTATGCAGGAAGGGCAAGGAACAAATGTTTATGAAATTCTTAATTTTATTTGAATGTTACTGTTCATTCGTTCCGGCAGCAATT
>CAKRLC010000023.1 GCA_934358955.1 uncultured Roseburia sp.
GTGCACTATCTTATAATGATATAGGCTGAATACAGGATATACGCCACCAGACATATTGCCCCTTCTGCCTTGCTCATCTTCCTGCCGCTTTTTGCAAATATGTATAAAAGGATTCCTGAAATCAACAGAATGATTCCATCCCAAAGCGATTCTGTAAGAATATGTAACGGTGAGATCGTAGCCGACATTCCAAGAATAAACAGAATATTAAAAATATTTGATCCGATCGCATTGCCAAGAGCAAGACCGCTCTCGCCTTTTTTCGTTGCCACAACAGAAGTTACAAGCTCCGGCAGCGAGGTTCCGATCGCCACGATCGTAAGACCGATCAGATTCTGGCTTACACCAAGCTTTGTGGCGATCGCACACGCCTGATCTACAACCATATCTCCGCCAAGAATGACGGCGCAAAGTCCCAGCACAATAAAGATAAGGCTCTTTGGAAGCGGGAGCTTTTTCCCTGTTTCTTCCTCCGTCCTGCCACGCATCGCTGCCCGGATCATGGTTCCGATGTAAACCGCCATTCCTATAAGAAGGATCACTCCTTCCACTCTGCTCAGTGTTCTGTCTACAAGCATCAGACATAAAATAGCGGAAATAAAAATATTCACCGGCATATCCCGTTTCAAAATTTCGGGTTCAGTGCGAAACGCCGACATGAATGCGCAGATACCTACAACGACAAGGCCATTGAAAATATTAGATCCAATGATATTGCTCACGGCAATGTCATTATTTCCCACCAGTGCAGCATTGATGCTGACAGACGCCTCCGGTGCACTCGTTCCCATCGCCACGATCGTAAGTCCAATAATCACTCCAGGGACCTTTAGGATCTTCGCCAGGGAAGAACTTCCCTCGACAAACAGATCTGCTCCTTTTACAAGAAAAAGGAAGCCAATAAGCAGTAACAAATATTCCATAATTGCTCCTTTCTGCGATAAAAACTTTGTTTTTACTCCAAAAAGGATATAAAAATAGAGACTTTTATCGCGCAAAAAAATTGTTTGATAAAAGTCTCGTCACTTGCTGTTTTCCTGGCAGGACAGTCCTTAGACCTCCCGTTAAAAACTACCAAGAATAATACCCGGCCCAATGGCGTGATGACGACTATTATTCCATCCGTAGATGCCAACTACTCCCTTTTATTGGGTTTATTTTAATCTATTTTATTCGCCTTTGTCAATTTTATTCCAGGGATTTTATATTATTTTCATAATTTCATAGTGCCAGGGCAATCATCATCGTTCCAAACAAACACCCTGGCTCTACTAATGTTTTTTCATCTGTGCAAAAGGTCTGCTCCACAATCTTTATTGGTAAATTACACAAAAAATATTGCAAGTTTCTCTTTGCGCAATGGAGATAAGACTCATGAAGCGTGGAAGCCTCTGCTGAACACGATTCACGCTTTCAGAGGCTTATCGAAATGCTTTGCGCAATGAAACTTGCAATATTTTTTTGTGTAATTTAGCACCATAAACTTAAATGCAGACCCTCTCCCTTAGTTCTGCCAGCAGATTTCCTCCTGCTGCTTCATCGGATAATGTACCACTGCATTCTGCTCCAGATCCTCTTTGTGCATGTCAACTGCCGAAATCTGATAGTTCGTATACGTTGTATAATAATAAATTCCCCTGGTTGCATTACAGCAGGATGTGTAAATCGTGATCTCATATTTTCCTTCTGCCACTTCACAGCAGCCTCTCTGCTGATCTACGGAACCCAATATATGGAAGAACTGTCCAACACTCTCCATCTCATCTTCACCAGATACCGAATGTGCCCTGGTGAACGCAACCTTTGCAAATCTTGATGTGGAAGAAAGGTCTCCCGGAAGTCCGAGCGCTCCCATTCCTCTGCTGTAACAATGCAGCGGGATTTCTCCCGAAAAACAGTTTTCCGGCTGCTTCGGAGACAGGTTCATATACTGGTTCAAAAGAAACATCTGCTGTTCAAATGGAGGATTGTTCGTCATAACCCCTGCCGGATTATCATGAATATGCATACCATCCGCCATATTCTCTACCACGATCGCTTCTTTTTCATCTGCAATGAGCCAATGCAATGACGCTGCCGGCATGCCTTCTGCAAATGCCGTACCGACCAGATTGGTTTTGGCAAGTACCTTCCGCACTTCTTCCACGGATGCACACTGCCCCAAAATCCACGGAATGAATTCAAAGCTTGCGATGTTTTCCTTTTCTGCTGTCAGCTCCTGGTAAGCTGCATTTCCAACAAAATTCAGTCCTGCCATTCCAACCCCTTTTTCATTTACTGCATCATAGTAAAGAGGATAACCGCCAGCCATATGCGCCATCCCTATGATCGCATAATGATGCTCCTGCTTCTTTTCTGTATGTCGGAACACGAACGGGTAATTGCGTGGTGTCACCGCGATCTCTTCCCCATAAGAAAATTCATAATCTAAAGTTCTTCCAAAATAAAAATCTTTTGTTTTATAGGTTGCTGCTGTACACATACGAACCCTCCTTTTCGCCTTGCGTCATTTTCCTGTCTGTCATTAAGCAATAGGTACTATAACATTCTGCCCCACTCTTTACAATCCAAGCCGGAAAAATTTAACAAACTTTTCATTTATCCAAATCCAGGTGTCATATTGTCTACTTCCCACTTTTTTAGTAGCAAATCGCAAAAAAATATTTCAAGCTTCTCCTCATTCCATGAAGCTTGAAATATTTTCTTTTGCAAATTCGGGTGTCAAAAATTCTACTCCATAACCTTTATTGGCAAATTGCCCAAAAGAAATATGGAAAGTTTCTCTTTGTGCAATGGAGATAAGACTCATGAATCGTGGAAGCCTCTGCTGAACACGATTCACGCTTTCAGAGGCTTATCGGAATGTTTTGCACAATGAAACTTGCAATATTTCTTTTGGGCAATTTGACGCCATTAAACTAAAAGACAGACTTTTTGACAGCAGGGTCTTATTCTTCTAATTCGATAAATTGATTATTACGCTCGACATAGTTGCCGCCACCCATATGATTACGCACAAACGGCACACCTTTTCTGACGTAGAATGTATTTTCCTCGATCAGTGCATCCGGATTCTCTGACGGGCTTATCGTGCCGCCAAGATCATCGTAGCTCACATTGTTCCGGAACGTATTATGGATTGCTTCCTGTAAGCAGAACATAACACAGCCACCCTCGTTCTGTCGGCTGTAATTATATTCATATACCGTTCCGTCACCGGAATCCGCATCGTAAGCCATTCCATCCTGGTTTAATCTTGTATCTGCTCCCTCATTATAACGGAACAATGCATCTTTGCACTTCCATGGCCAGATCGCCGCTGCTACTTTTCCGGCACGATTTTCCGGATGTGCATAAATACGGTCATTGATCTCGCACGCGATGGAATCTGTCATATTATGCTCTACAATTGGGCGCAATGCATACATTGATGTGATCCCGTCACCACCTGCTGCTTTCACATAATTATCACGAATCAGCATACTCTCATGTCCATATTTGCGGAAGGTTTCTTCTGAAAGCTCAGCCCCCTGGAATTTATCATGCTGATACGTATAGCCAACGGCAATTCCCCAGCGGCTGACGCGGTAAACATAGCAGCCTTCCACCGTA
This sequence comes from uncultured Roseburia sp., assembly GCA_934358955.1. Lineage (GTDB taxonomy): Bacteria > Bacillota > Clostridia > Lachnospirales > Lachnospiraceae > Roseburia. The sequence goes on from CAKRLC010000023.1 coordinate 3,613, forward strand.
ATGTCCCGGTATCTTGCTACACCGGTAACAGACTCCTGCTGCGGCTTCAATGCCGTTACATAGATACCGCCGTTGTTCATATGCTTATCATAAACATTTCCATTTACATCATGGATGAACAGATTCCGCAATGTGATCCCACTGCGGAGTCCTTTGTCTTTTGCCACAACAGCAACACCGGTGCGGTTCATTTTATGCGGTGCGGAATAGTTTTCTCCTAAAATATTTCCTGCACAGTTTGTCACTTCCAGATCTTCCAGAAGAATATGCTCTGCATCATATAATAATACCGCAGAAGATACATAGCCCTGGTATACATGTGTCGGCGAATCCAGCGGCTGACCGTAATCCTGGTACCAGATTCCCTGTCCCTGTGCTGCAATACAAGGCAGATTTCCCTCCCCATAGGATGCGATACGGATCGGATGTTCCGCTGTTCCGCTGTCCGTAATTTGTAAAAACTGTCCGAAAAAGACAGAATCCTTTGCCAGAAGAACACTATCTCCCGGTTTTAACGTTAATTTGTTCACAGCAAAAAGAGATGCAAACGCATGCTGTTCGCTTAAGCCATCATTTGCATCACTGCCCGTCATTGAATTGACATAATAAGTCCTGCACAAGTCTGTCATACGCTGCCTCCCTTAATCTTTTTTCTATGATCTGTTCCACTTCCTCATAGGAGAAAAAATCTCCATGATAACGCCCGAAAAGATCATGGTTTTCTGCATAAAATTTCTTTTTGTCCGCTTCTGTTATTTCCGGACAAAGTCCGCTTTTTCTTACCATATCAGTCGGCTGAGCAAAATCCAGCTTAAAACGTGTCAGCTCGTACTGCAAATAAGCAGGTGCCGAATAATAACGCGGCCCATAAAAAAGCTCTCCTGCCGCTTCCATTTTACGGTTCTGCTCATTTTTCTGCTGTCTTCTCGCTTCCAGTGCATCTAAGCTTTCGTCTTCGATCAGACCTATTTTTTTCGCAAGAAGAAGGGAAGCCTTCGCTCCCCTTAATTCCTCTGCGCTTAAGCAAAAGATTCTTTCCATTATTTTACTGCTCCTGTAATTCCATTTGCAAAGCTCTTCTGTAAGCATAAGAAAATGATCGCTGTAGGAAGTGTACAGATTAATACACCAAGCATCAGCATACCATAATCTACGCTGTAACCACTCTTTAAATTTGCAACCAACATAGGCATTGTAACCTGGTTTTTGTCCTGTAAAATAATCGTTGGCCACAAATAGTTGTTCCATGCGTTCATAAATGTAACTGTCATTGCCGCACCATAAGTAGAACGCATAACCGGAATAAACATTTTAAAGAAAATACTGATCTCACTTAAACCTTCCAGACGTGCAGCCTCAATAATATCATGAGGGAAAGAACGTGCAGCCTGGCGGAACAGCATGATCATAAACGGAGTGGAAATGGATGGAAGTGCAAGTGCGATCCATGTATTTACCAGTCCCCAGGAAGAAAACATTTTAAATAACGGGATCATAATTGCAACAAACGGAAGCATCATGGCAAGCAAAAGAATGCTCATCAGGATATCTTTTCCTTTATCATGATAAATCTCAAATCCATAACCTGCGATTGAGCAGACCAGTAATGTAACAACCGTGATCACGATCGCATTGCGGAAAGAGTTAAACATTGCCAATCCGAGGTTCTGATTTGCGATCAGTGTCTTAAAATTGTCGATCAGATGTGTACCCGGAAGCAATCTGCCGCGCACAATGTCAATACTTGTATTCGTCGCACCGCAGAACATGTAGTAAAGCGGAAAAGCAGACAGAAAGCTTGCCAATATTAAAATAACATATGAAATAATTGTTTTCGTCTTAGTCACGTTTGTCACCTACTTTCATCTGGATTGCAGACAGAACAGCAACACTGATCAGGATGAATACCGATAATGCAGCTGCATAGTTAAACTTCGGTGTTTCCACAAATGAAATATTATAAATATAATGTGCCAGTGTCATTGTTGATTTTCCAGGACCTCCTGCTGTCAGGTTGACAGACTCGTCAAACAGCTGCAGTGTTCCTGATGTAGACATGATCGCTGTCAGAAGGATCGTTGGTTTCAGCAGCGGAATGGTAATTCTCGTAAACTGCTGGAACGGTGTAGCGCCATCTATGTAACTTGCTTCATAAACAGAGTAATCAATATTCTGCAGACCCGCAATATAGAAAACCATATTATAACCGGTCCATCTCCAAACTAATGCGATAATAATAACAAAACGTGCTGCCCAGGAATTCTGGAACCAGTCCACCGGTGTCAGTCCGATTGCAGAGATCACATTATTTACTAATCCATCTGTTGCAAACAGTGATTTAAAGATCATGGAATAGGAAACTAAGGATGTTGCACACGGAAGGAAAATTAAAGTACGGAAGATTCCTTTTCCTTTAATCTTCGGATTATTCAGTAACTGTGCCAGACACAATGCAAGCACCAGCATGATCGGTACCTGGATAATAAAGTAAAATACTGTATTAAACAGACACTGCTGAAACGTCTTATCTTTTAAGATTCTGCTATAATTTGCTAGTCCCGCAAAAGTGCTGGTTCCACCGGCCTTTTTGGAAAAAGAAAGTAGGATTGCCTGCACCATTGGATAAAAGCAAAATACGAAAATTAAAATAGCGGCAGGAAGCAAAAATGCCCAACCTGTCAAATTATGCTTTGTTTCCAAACTTAATTTTGCACTTTTCTTTTTCATACTTTTCTCCTAAAAATGATACCGGGAACGCAATACTGCATCCCCGGTACTGACTCATTTTCTAATCATTATTCGCTAATGTTAAATTCAACTGTATCCTGAGCGTTCTGGATCTCTTCGTCGATATCTGCATTGTTCTGAATAACATTTGTAACAGCATCTGTTAATGCACTTCTGATGTCGTTGTAGTATGCACCATAGTTGATTCCAGGAACGTTTCCTGCGAATTCAACGATGTCTTTGTATACAGCCTGTCCGCCGTAGAATTCAGATGTAGCATTGTATGCTTCAGATTCGCCTGCTGGTAAGTAGCTTGCGATCACACCTGCATTTGGAAGAAGTTCATCGTATAATTCAACGCTTGTTCCGAATGTAGATTTTAAGAAGTCAAATGCAAGTTCTGTGTTCTTGCAGTTAGAAGATACTGCCCAGCTTGCACCACCACAGTTTGCGTAGTTTGTAGCACCTTCAATACCATCTAATGCAGGCATATTTACGATTGCCCATTTTCCGGACTGATCTTCTGCTGCCTGGATAGAAGACATGATCCAGCATCCCTGGATAACACCAGCTGCTTTTCCATCGTTCATAGAAGCGATGTACTGATCCCAGTCTGTGTAATCAACCATGATTCCTTCATCAATGAGTTCTTTGTAAACTTCCATTGCTGCTTTTAATGCTTCATTTCCAACTAATTTTACTTCGCCATCTACGATTGGGGATGCACCTGCAGACTGAAGCATCTCGATTACGATTTCGGATCCGCCTGAGCTTGTTAACATTGGAACGCCGTTAGCGTCAACAACTTTCTTTGCAAGTTCCATGAACTCTGACCATGTTGTATCTTTAAAATCTTCTACAGTAAGTCCTGCGTTCTCTACCATATCAGAACGGATTGCCATGATTGTAGCACCGTTATCGAATGGGATACCGTAATGTGCACCATCTACAGTAGAATCTGCTAATTTACCGCCGGAGAACTGATCAAAGTCGATTCCTGAATCTGTTAAATCTGTGAAAAGTTCTGGATAATTTGTTGCGTTTTTGCTGAAAGAGTTATCCTGCATTAAGAAGATATCTGGTAATGTGTCATAGTTTCCAGCTTCTGCTGCTGTGATTAAACTCTGCTCGATATCAGTATAAACCTTCTCCTGAATATCAAGTTTGAAATTTGGATGATCTTTCTGATACATTGCTTCTGCTTCTTTCATAGCATAAACATTGAATGTAGGATCCCAGCACCATACGGTCAGTGTCTCATCTCCGTCTGCTGTCTCTTCTGCTGCAGCTTCTGTTCCTTCTTCTGTTTTAACTGCATTGTTATCTGCTGCCGGTTCTTCTTTTGTGCCGCCACATCCTGCAACTGTTGTTACAGCCATCGCAGCTACGAGCAATACCCCTACTAATTTCTTTTTCATAAAAATTACCTCCTTTAATTTTATGACATTGGGTTATACGCAAAGCATGCTCAATTGCTTTACGCAGGTTACTTTATAAAATATGTCTGGCAGTTCTTTCTCTGCCTTCCATATGTTATCGCAATTCTTCTGACCTGGCCTTATTCCACGTCGTCTAACCATCTCATCTCTCTTGGTTCAAGATCTAACTCATAAACAAGATTTCCTTTGATGTAAACATCTGTATGGCAAGGCTTATCTGCATTATTGATCACCGCAATCCGTTTTGTCTCCTGGAAAACAGTTACTTCTGTGTCAACATTTGTCACATAGTAACGTTTCATCTCATCTTCCATGCCTGCTGCATAGTAGATCGCACGGAGCAGGATTCTGCAGTTCTGTGGGGAATATGGAAGACCTGCGAAATAAACACTGTGTCCTTTTCCATACTCGTTCACAACCATCTGGCTGTATTCGCCATCCATTGCAAGGATCTGATAGTGTTTTCCCTGCGCATAGATACGGCTTGTACCTTCACCAAAATCAACCTTTCCTTCAATATCTTCAAGGATAAAGTGGTTCGGATCCATTTCATTATATTTATCTGTACTTAATGAGAAGCACATCTCACGGTCAACGCCCATTACATCTGACAGCTGGAAGAATCTTCCCTGATGCTGATATGCAGTCGGTTCGCCAACGCCGATGAATCCGCCTCCCTGATCCACAAATCTTCGGATCTCTGTTACAACCTTCTCATCGATCCAGTTCTCAGCTCCACTGAAGGAAGTATAAGCATCTCCGACATTAATGATGACGCCGATATCTTCCGGGATACCTGCCTTCACATCTTCGAAAGAAATAAATTCCACATCAAATGGCATACCGCTTAAGCATTCCAAAACACCTTCTGCAGAATAAGTCTCTCTGTGCCAGATCGCATGATGTACCTGATTGGACATCCATTTTCTCTGACCGCCCCAGCAGTTTAAGATCGCAACCTTAAATGGTGCAACATAGGATTTTGTTCCTTTCATATTCTCATGGATCTGACGGAACTCTCCCACTACATTCTGGATCTCATCGATAAATCCAGGCCAGCCTGTTGCCAGCTTTAAGTATCCGCCATAACCGATACGGTCTAATGGGGAACGAAGCACTGCACGTCTGGCTTTCATCCAGTTATCTCTTGCCTCTCCGATCGGATCTCCGCCTTCGCAGAACACATCCGGGAAGAAGTAAGGAAGAAGTCTTCCTTCTGTATAATTCACGCCCTTGATATCAGAGATCATGCGGAGTGTAACGCCACTTCCGACAGATCCTACCACTGCGTCCAGACCGATTCCTGCAAAATACTTGCCATATGGCTCGGTTCCGATCCAGTGATCTCCTAAGAACATCATTGCTTCTTTGCCGTAGGAATGAACAATATCAACCATTTCCTTTGCAAGGGCACATACTTCTATCTGTTGGAATTCTATAAAATCACGGAATTCTTTGCTTGGCACACGGAACATGCTGTTATGATATCCCTGGTCTACAATAAACTCCGGACGGAATTTATAACCGGCCCATTTTTCAAACTTCTCAAGGATATATGGGCTTACGCTTGCACTGTAGCCAAACCATTCTACATATTTTTCACGTTTTTTATCATCGAATGTAAGTGTAAACTGATGGAAGAACGTTGTGAATCGTACAACGTCAATGTGTGGATTTTCCTCACACCATCTTTTCAGTTTCTCTTTTACATACTTCTGTGTCTTTGGCTGTCTCACATCATAGGTAAGCTGATGCGGTGTATCCTGCCAGTCGTTTGTAAGGAAATTATACATATGTACCGGATCCCAGATTAAAAATGCCAGGAAGCTTACGGTATATTCATGATAAGGGATTGTCTGGATCTCAACTTCTCCTGCTGCCTCATCAAATTCCCATCTGTCTGTCGGAACAACCTCGCCTGTTGTGCGGTCGATCACTTCCCACCAACGCTTCGGGTCATCTAATGTATTTACTTTTAACTGCTGTGTGTGGAATCCCTCCATCAGACGGATGCGGACAGTCTCTCCTCTTGCTGTCACACGGTCGCTGATCAGATATTCCTGCTGGATCTCATCCGGATTTGCCTCCGCCCAGGCATTATCCTTTCTGGTTGTGTAGTAAGTTGCATACTTCTTCGCCGGATCCGATAAAAGTGCTTCCGGCATCTCTGTTCCATCGCAGTCCCGTAATGCATCTGCTCCCAGGAGATTCTTCAATCTTAATGTTTCATCTATTACATCTGCATCTGTCGGCAGTGTTAATCTTCCCGTTATTGCCATCAATTGCCTCCCCAAAAACTCTCTGGTCATTCCTGTTTTGATGATACAAGTATATCTTCTAATGTAGTCTGCTTCAATTTCTTTTTTGCTCTATTTTTTATATATCTTGCTTTCATTGTAATAAAATGATGTTTTTTTTCATTTTTCTATGTATAATTTAATAAATGAATCCGGCTTTCATTTTCTTTTTTCGTCAGATTCACAGTTAAATTATCAAAATATTGCTAATTTTACAAATTGCATATAAAAAAGTGCAATATAAAATATAGCTGATAAGGGGTTTTTTATGAGTAATGAAATAATCAATCTTGAACAGAATGGTTCCGAGCAACAGGATTTTTGTCTCCGGTATATCTCGATCTCAAAATATGAAGGGGACTGGCAAAGCCTTCCTCATACACATCAGTTTTCCGAGTTATTCTACGTCTTAAATGGAAAAGGTGTCTTTTTTATTGAAGACCAGGAGATTCCCGTCGCACAGGATGACCTTGTTATCATTAATCCGCATGTAGAGCATACCGAACGCACCTTTCCTAACGATCCGATGGAATACATTGTATTCGGTGTAGAGGGACTTGCTTTCTCATCCTCCCATCCGGGTGAAGATGGTGCAAAGAGCTACAGCTTCTATAGCTACGGCTCCACCAAAAAACACTTTATTAACTTTTCCCAGTTGATGATGAAGGAATTCAATGAGAAGAAACCCGGCTTTGAAGCGGTCTGCCACGGACTGCTCCAGGTTCTGCTCGTTTATATTTCAAGAGAACAGAATCTGTCTGTCATCTCAGACTCCAGCTTTCAGATCTCAAAGGAATGTGCGCTTGCAAAGCGCTATATTGATGCCAATTATTCCAAAAATATTACCCTGGATCTTCTGGCTGAAATTACACATATCAATAAGTTTTACCTTGCCCACTCTTTTACAGAATATTTAGGGCAGTCACCGATCAGTTATCTGACGTACAAACGGCTTTCTGCGAGCAAAGAGCTTCTGACCAGCTCCAACCTCTCGATCGCGCAGGTTGCATCCAGTACCGGCTTTTCCTCCCAATCTTATTTTTCCCAGATTTTCCGGAAGGAAACCGGCATGACTCCGCAGCAATACCGGAAAGCCCACCGCATCTCCTAAGCCATATGCAGTATACTTCTTACAAAAAACATTGAAGCATCCTAAATTTTTTTGCAAATATGCAGCTTTGTGATACAATGAGACTGCCTTACATGCAATCTTTATTTTAACTGGCAATCTATTTTTCAAAGGAGTACCTACATTATGTTATATATTATGAGACACGGAAAAACTGACTGGAATGCTGCGCACCGCCTGCAGGGACATACCGACATTCCTTTAAATGAAGAGGGGCGTCATATGGCCATAAAGGCACGGGAAACATATAAAGATCTTCATTTTGACATCTGCTACTGCTCTCCTCTTTCACGCGCAAAGGAAACCGCAGAACTGTTTTTAGAAGGAAGAAATATTCCGATCATCCCGGATGACCGTCTCAGAGAGATTGGTTTTGGAATCTATGAAGGCATCGAGCATGTATTGGAAAATCCTTCCACTCCGGCCTACACATTGTTTCATGATCCGATCCATTATCAGGCTGACGGTGGTGCTGAAAGCTTAGATACTCTCTTTGCACGTTCCAAAAACTTCATCGAGGAAGTACTTTCCCCGGATTATGTAGAGACACACGATATTCTGATCGTCGCACATGGCGGCCTAAATTGCAGTATCATTGCGCAATATGAGCATACGCCACTGGCTCATTTCTGGGATAATCTGCAGGGTAACTGCGAAATAAGACGGCTTGCATAGCCGTCTTATTTTTAACTTGTTTTCAATATGATAAAACTTTTTGTATTTTTCTATTCTGATGCCGGCTCCAGGCTCAAACGGATAAAATCCTGTGTTTCCACAAGACATTCCAGCAGAAGTGGATTAAATTCCCCACATTCCCCACCAAGTATCATTTTCATTGCTTTTTCGTGGGAATAAGCCTTCTTGTAGACTCGTTCACTGGTCAATGCATCGTACACGTCTGCAAGTGCTACGACCTGCGCAGAGATTGGGATCTCATCTCCAACCAGCCCATCCGGATATCCCTTTCCATCATATCGTTCATGATGCCATCTGCAGATCTCCTTTGCGATCTGGACAAGCTTCTCGTCCTGATATTCTTCCAGACTGTCTAACATGGATGCCCCGATAACGGTATGCGTCTTCATGATCTCAAACTCCTCCGGTGTCAGCTTACCCGGCTTGTTTAAAATTTTACCGTCAATTCCAATCTTACCGATGTCATGCAGCGCAGATGCCGTTATGATCAGCTCCTGATCCTCCGCTGTGATATGATACCGATCTGTTTTTACCGTCAGGCGGTGTAACAGAACCGCAACCAGTTTGTTAATATTCATAACATGTCGGCCGCTCTCTCCGTTACGGAACTCTACGATCTGACTTAAGATACTGATCATGACCTGACTGTACCGTTCTTTTTCATAGATCTGATTTCTTACCAGCGTGATCAGTCTTTTCTGCTTTGCATATAGCTTGATCGTGTTGTATACACGCTGATAAACAACCTTCGCGTCATAGGGACGGTTGATGTAATCCGATGCTCCAAGCTCATACGCACGTCTGACTGCTGCACCGGAGTCTTCACTTGAGATCATGATAACCGGAATATCCTCGATCCATTGATTCTGGTTCATGGCATTCAGCACATCAAACCCATCCATGACCGGCATCACAATATCCAGCAACACAAGGGAAATTCCTGTTCCATACTGCTGCAGCAACTGCAATGCCTGTTCCCCGTTTTCAGCCTCAATTATTTTAAAATCTTCTTCTAATATTTCCGTTAAGATCATCCGGTTGATCTCTGAATCATCTACGATCAGGATCTGCTGCCGGATCTTCGACCGGTCTGTAAAAATATCCTTTCCCTGACCCATTCCAATGATCGCATCTTTCTCTGTAACGACCATATTTTTCTGTGTCTTCGCCTGGTACATCAGACGATCCGCACGTTTTACCGCTTCTTCCATTGACTCCTGAGCCGTTACAACTCCACCGATGCTGACGGACAGTTGCATTTTTGGGTACTGTGGAATGACCGCACTCTGGATCTTTTTCTGGATCTGCTGCAGCTTCTTTAAGAAAAGATCTTCTGCGATTCCCGGCATGATCAGTAAAAATTCATCTCCGCCATAACGGATCAGCGTATCGGTCTTCCGGATACATTTTGAAATAGACTGAACCATGATCTCAAGCGCTGCATCCCCTGCATTATGTCCGTAAGTATCATTACACAGCTTAAAGTCATCCATATCGATCACAGCCACACCGGAAGGAAGCACTGTCTTTTTGACCCGGTCTTCAAAATATCGTCTGTTATATGCTCCGGTCAAAGCATCAAGATATAGTTCCTCGTCATAATGCGCAAGCTTATGGACAAGCTTGTTACGTCCAGTTGCATCTAACAGGGAATCATCATCCAGATGCCGGATACACTCCAGAACATATGGCTCCCCATCGATCTCTAAGTATCTGGCTGTCACCTGATAAATCTCTTCTTCCATAAACTCCAGCTTTGCCCGCTGAATCTTATCTTCAAGTACTTTCTGGGAAATACAGTTTTCACAGGCATAACCTCTTTTCCAGAATGCAAAACACTGGCATTCAATATCTTCACTGCCGCTTTCCTTGCATCTTTTGATTTTTGTGATCGATTCCTTTGAAAGGAGACGCACTACATCAAAAATCTTTTTATAACATTCTATTTCTTTTTCAGCCTCCTGCATTGTCATGCGATCGCCTGTATCCATGCTGTTTATTTCTCCTGAAACCACCTGTTTATCCCTTCCTGACTTTCTGAAAACACTATCCGTTGCTGCCACCCGAACCTCGTTCCAGCAACGCTGATCCTTATTATAGAACTCCTTTTAAAACCTGTCTACTGCCAAACAGTTATCTACTCTTTTTCCGGTGTTAAATGGAACCCGTTTCCACCTTCGTGTTTTGTCTGATACAGCTGTACATCAGCCGCCTTATACAGATCCATAAAGCAGTCTCCATCCTCAAATGCAAATGCCACACCGATACTGATCGTGACTCCATTCGGGATCTCAGCGATTTCCATTCTACGCACCTTTTCCACCAAAGCCTCTATTCTTTCACACGCTTTCTCTCTCGATCCGATATCCCTCATAAACACTGTAAATTCATCTCCGCCGATCCTGCCGACAATATCCGTTTCACGGAAATGCCTCTGCAGCGTTGCTGCAAATGTCTCCAGCACCCGGTCGCCGACTGCATGGCCATAGACATCATTGACCGTTTTAAACTTATCCATATCCATGATCAAAAATGCATGTAAACGTTCTTTGCCAAATTCTTCAATCGTACTGTTAATAAGCTGCTCTGTATATCGTTTATTATACAAATTGGTCAGGCCATCCCGCTGTGCCGTATATAACAGATTCTGATTCTTCTGGTCATTCTGATGGAAAATATACATAACCAGCAGGCAGACTAACACAAGGAACACACCAATAAAGGTCACTTCGTAAGCCTGGAAAAAGCTGTACTGCTCTGTCGCTGACGAAACCGGCACAATGTAACAGATGATCCAGTCATTCATTCCAAGTGGCGTATATGCCAGATACTGTGCCGAACTGCTGTCACCCGGATTCTGGATCTTAAGGACACCCTCACTTCCGCTGGCAAAATCCTCCCTGACGTTCTCAAAGGATTTCGCTCCTAACAACTTTTTCTTCTGATAAAACTCAAAGAAATTATCTCCATATGTAATATGCTGATATGCGGGTTCTCCTTCATAACTGATGATATTCCCATCACGGTCAAGGATCAGGCTGTAGCCTTTTCCACCAAAGATATCATTGAACATCATTCTGCTTAACGCCGTCACATTATAAGAGCCTCCCAAAAGACCGATCACTTCATCTCCATCACAAATAGGTACTCCAAGGATCACCTTTGTCTCGGAATCCACACTGCTCTCAAGCGGATCGCTCAGTACATGTTCTCCTTTCATCCCATGGATAAAATAATCCCTGTGTGAAACATTCTTCACCTCGCCATTATCATAATAGGATGTTCCGTCTGGTTCTACCAGCGCAATTCTGTCAAGATCTGTCTGTTTCTGGATTGCCTTGATCAGATCCATATTCTGTTCCGAGATCAATTCATCCGCTTTTGCTATTTGCTCCGAAGCAGCATCCAGATAAGCATAATGCATCTGGAAGATATCATTCAGATACTTACTCTGTCTTGTCACATTATTCATCATCGTATTCTGGGAATTGATATCAATCGCACGCTGGCCGCAGACTACAAAGATGAAAAAACTGACTGCTATCGCCACGACAAACACAGCAATCGCTTTTGTATATTCTCTAAGATCCCCATTTGGGGTCTGTTCCGTCTTTTTCTGCACGGCTTTTATCTGTTCTGTCTTTTTCTTTCGCACCTGATACCTCTTTTCTCACGTCTGTTATTTCTGTGATTTTTTTTACAAATCCCATAGCCGCTTCTGTAACATCAAGCCCACATTTTCTTTTCCATGTTATCCGATCAGACCCTGGATAAAAATAATTAAAATCAGAACCGGAAGAACAAATTTAAAATAAGGTTTTAACGCTTTTGCCACCTTTAATCCTTTTCCGGTATTGGCTTCCTCTATATACTTGTCAAATCCCCAGCCCCATTTTGTAACACAAAACAGCAGATAGACTACGGAACCGATCGGTAAAAGCATATTACTTACAATAAAGTCTTCACTGTCAAGGACATCGCGTCCGCCGATCAGATGCAGATTGCTCCATACATTGTAACCAAGCACACATGGCATACTTGCGATCAGAATGATCACACAGTTGATCAGTGCCGCTTTTTTTCTGCTCCATCCAAACATATCCATACAAAATGACATAATATTCTCGAATACAGCAATGATCGTGGAAAAGCTTGCAAACGTCATAAAGAGGAAGAATAATGATCCCCAGAGTCTTCCGCCTTCCATATTTACGAATACATTCGGCAGTGTGATAAATATCAGTTTCGGACCTGCGCCGACTTCCACTCCATAGCTAAAGCATGCCGGGAAAATGATCAGACCGGACACGATCGCTACAAACGTATCAAGCGCACAGATTCTTGCGCCTTCCCCAGCAAGTGTATTATCCTTGCTCATGTAACTTCCAAAAATCTCCATCGCAGCCACGCCAAGGCTTAACGTAAAAAATGACTGGTTCATTGCTGCTGAGATAACATTTCCAATTCCTGCTTCTCTTACCGTTTCAAGATTTGGGATCAGGTAAAAACGGATTCCCTCACCTGCTCCGGAAAGGGCAAGGCTGTGCACTGCAAGTATTACGATCAGGACAAGCAGGGCACTCATCATGACCTTGCTGATTTTTTCCAGACCGTTCTGCAACCCCTTACTGCACACAAGAAAGCCAAGTATTACTGTCAGGATCATCCAAAATGCCATCTGCACAGGATCTCCTAACAGATTTCCGAACACAGCTCCCGTTGCTTCCACGTCCATCCCGCGTGTGAATTCACCTTTTACAAACTTGTAAAAATAAGTTACCATCCAGCCGGATACCGTCGTGTAGTACATCATCAGCATATAACAGCCAAAGATGGCTACCCAGCCATGGATATGCCACTTACTTCCCGGCTTCTCCAATGCCTGATATCCCTGCACTGCACTCTTTCTGCTGGCACGTCCTACCGCAAGCTCCATCGTAAGGACCGGAAGTCCCATAATGATCAAAAACAACAGATACAACAATACGAACAGCCCGCCGCCATTCTCCCCTACTACATATGGGAAGCGCCAGACATTTCCAATTCCGATCGCGCAGCCGGCACTTACCAGTAAAAATCCCAGACGGGATTTGAATGATTCTCGTTTCATAATAAATCTAGTCTCCTTGTCTTCAGGTTTTCATAATCTTACGACAATTATATAATAAATCTTGAAATGAATCACGCTATTTTTTATCTTTTTCGACAAATTCTTAACAAAAAAGGGACAATTCACCCAAATTTCAGATAAACTGTCCCTTTTCTCTACATGTTTTATATTTTTGTTATAATACTTTCGCAAGAAAACTTTTTGTTCTCTCATGTTCCGGCTGTTCAAACAGTTCTTTCGGCGGTCTGTCTTCCACAATCGTTCCATGATCCATAAATATAACACGGTTGCTCACATTCTTGGCAAATCCCATCTCATGTGTTACAACAATCATTGTCATTCCCTCTTTTGCAAGAGAACGCATAACTTCCAACACTTCTCCTACCATTTCCGGATCCAAAGCAGAGGTTGGCTCATCAAATAACATCACTTCCGGATTCATTGCCAATGCACGCGCAATTGCCACGCGCTGTTTCTGTCCACCGGATAATTTATTCGGATAGGTATCTGCCTTATCCTCCAGACCTACCCTTTTCAAAAGCTCTACTGCTTTTTCATCCGCTTCCTCTTTTGTCCATTTCTGGAGGCGTACTGGTGCAAGCTTGATATTTTCTTTCACTGTCATGTTCGGAAATAAATTAAAATGCTGAAATACCATACCAAGGTTCTCCCGAAACGCATCTAAATCTAACCCTGGTTTCAATATATCCTTTCCATTAATAAGAATCTCTCCTGCATCAGGCTGTTCGAGTAAATTAATGCACCTTAGAAATGTAGATTTTCCGGAACCGGAAGGTCCAATGACACAAACACATTCACCTCTTGTTATTTCAATATTCACACCGTTTAATACATGGTTGTTTCCGAACGATTTTTCCAAATTATGAATCTTAATCACTTTCCTTCAGCCTCCTCTCAAATTTTCCAAGCAGAATCGACAATACTTTTACAATCAGATAATACACGATACCTGCTGCCAATAAAGGGATAAACATCTGATAAGTACGTGATGATACATAACTTGCCGCTTTTGTAAGATCAACAATTCCCACATAACCCAAAATGGATGTTTCTTTGATCAACTGGATAAATTCATTTCCCATGGCAGGAAGAATATTTTTTACTGCCTGTGGAATTACGACAAAACGCATCGTATCATTATAGCTAAGACCCAGGGAACGTCCTGCTTCGGATTGCCCCTTGTCTACGGCCTGAATACCACCACGAATCACTTCAGAAACATAGGCTCCACTGTTAATTCCAAAACTTGCAACTGCAGCAATGTAGCCCAGACGGCTATGGAAAACTGCAAAATATACGATCATCAGCTGAAGCACCGACGGTGTTCCTCGAATCACATCCACATAAAAGGCCGCAACAGAAGAAGCAATGGTTCTTTTGCCTTTATGCTCAGCATTGATACGTATAATCGCAACCAGTAATCCAAGGATCACACCGATCAATACGGAAAGCAGCGATACGATCAATGTCGTACCAAGACCATTTACATAATATTTCCATCGATTATCCTCTACAAAAATAAACTTCAGCGTTCCGATAAAGCCATCCTCTTCCTGTGTAGCAATGATCTGTTCGCTCTCTTCTCCTGAAAAATACTTTGCATACAAAGTATCATAGGTTCCATTTTCTTTTACCTTGGCAAGACCATCATTAATCAGCTCTGTTATTTCGGTGTTGCCTTTTTCAATACAAAATACGGTATCCTCTTCCGTTCCTTTCACCGGGACTGCTTCAATCCCATCGGTCTGTTTACAAAAAATGTCTGCGATGATCGTATCAATGATCACAGCATCTGCGCCTTTATTCTTCAGTTCCATAATTGCACTGGATGCATTTTTAAAACGCTTTACCGTTGCATCTTCTACTACACCGTAATCTGTGTTCTCACCTGATGCGATCATATCGCTCTGGGATCCTTCTAATACAGCAATCGTCCGTCCTTTTATGTCTGAAAAATCAGTATATTTCTCATCTGTCCTATATACAAGGCTCTGGGATCCTGAATAGTATACATCTGAAAAATCTACGCTCTTTGCTCTTTCTTCCGTAGGTGCAATCGAAGCCGCGATCGCCTCAATATCTCCTGCTTCAATAGATCCAAGCAATGAATCAAACGGAAGATCGACCCACTTCACTTCGAATCCAGCCTCTTTTGCAATAGCATTCATCAGGTCAATATCAAATCCCGTAAGATCCCCGTTGCTGTCAAGATACTCAAATGGTGCATATTCTGCATTTGTTCCGATTACAACCGTTCTCTTTTCGTCTGCATAAGCATGCATCGGTATTTGAATTATGATGATCATCATCAAGAAACATACAATTACTCTGTTCAGCCAGTATTTCCTGTCCATCTTCATGGCACTCCTCCTACCTGTGTCTTCGTTATTTATGGAATGTACTATATCATAATATAACGTTATATTCAATCGTTTTGTGCTTTACAGTTTTAATTTTGTATAATTTTAACAAATTAACGTGCTAACTTTTGTTAAAATGCGCACATTACTCTTTACATCCTATTTCGAAATTCTTTATGATTCTTCGTTATTTCTAATTACAAACGCTACTGCTTCCGCAAGTTTTTGATGTCCCGCTTCCGTAAAATGGATTCCGTCACAGCCAATACATTCTGCCCCAAGCACCTCGCGTGCGCTCAAAAATTCTGCATGATGAAGCGCGGCAATGCTCCTGTATTCTTCTGTCAGTCCGCCTGCCTTTTGTGCAGACTCTGCGGTAAATTCTATCCAGTCTTTTTTAGGATATAAATCTGCCGGTGCGATAACTATTTTTTCAGGAGTCTGACTTTTCCGTCTGCATGTTTCCTCTATCTTCAGCAGTACTTCATCCAATCCATATCCAATCTCTACTGTATTCACTCCATAGCGTGTCTTTGTATCATTTGTTCCTAACATAACAATGATATAATCCAAAGGAAATTGTGAGATCAGACATGGATACAGATAATCCAGGGCAGATGTTCCCGGTTCAATTTTATCTGTAAATGCAGTTGTCCTTCCATTCATTCCCTCTTCGATCACTTCATAGTTTTCCCCAAGTGTCTGTGCAAGCTTTCCAGTCCAGCGCACATTTTTCTCATATCGTTCCCCGCTGCCTGGTATATATCCCCAGGTATTCGAATCTCCAATACAAAGTATTCTTTTTCCCATTCCACTCATTCCTTCTTCGATAACCCAACTATTTTAATCTCATTCTATGTAATAGGGAATTCCAAGGAATTTCCTATTACATAAAAAACTGCGAAACTCACGTCTGAATAAATCTTTTTAGCTTTATGTAGTTTTACCAATTTAATGTGTTAAATTTTGTTTAATGCTACAATTTATTCTCCAAAAATCTCCACATATACTCTTCGTGTCTGAGGTCCGTCAAATTCTACAAGATAAATATCCTGTGCACCACCACAGACTATTTCTCCATTAACCACCGGGAACATACAATGATTTCCACATAGCAGACTCTTGATATGACCTGTCGAATTATTTCCTGTTGCACCATAGCTTGGCAGGAAATGGGCATGCATATAATCGGCTTCGAGAGGAACAATTCTTGTAAGGGTATCTGCAATATCCCTTTCTACACAAGGTAGTCCTTCATTCACCATAATTCCGGTTGTTGTATGGGCTGTAAGGACGAGAACCGCTCCGTTTTTTACCGGACTATTTTTAACAATCTCATGTACCTCTTCTGTAATCATATGGAATTCTTCCGGTTTATGGCTCATCCATTCAATTGTATGTAAATCTACCACTCTTCCGTCTCCTCTCCTAAAAAGCGCAATGCATTTTTATAATAGATTCCTTCACGTGCGTAATCTCTCATTGGTATTTTTTCCAGTGCACGAAGAATTTTAAACTGCCGGAACCTCGGACCATTTGACGCAAACATAATCTGTCTGTATAATGCCCGGTCTACCCATAGCGGCCCCATATCCACTGTAAAAAGTCTTGCTATTGACTCCTCCGGAGAATCCAGGTAGAGCACAGAAGTGTCTGTATACACATTTGGATATTTAATCATCAGCATAACCATTTCCCTTACAAATGGCCACGCAAAATGAGCCAGGCACATACGCAGCTGCGGGTATCTGATTGCTACCCGTTCAAACTTCAGCGGATACGCATATTCTGTAATCGTATTAGGCTCCCAGCTTAACCCTGCATGAAATATGATTGGTTTGTTATATCTGATACATAGTTCATAAATTGGATTCATAATTGGATCATCCGGAAAAAACTTCTGTTTTGCAGGATTTAATTTTAATCCTTTCAGTTCAAGATCCCTAAATGCATGCTCAAGAACTTCCAGTGCATCCTCCCGGTGCGGGTCAACACTCGCAAATCCGATAAAGCGTTCCGGATGGTCTTTTACAAGCACGGCGATCTGATCATTTGTCACAATCTGTCCACCTTCTGTTGTTGTAACGTCTAAAGGCAGCAGCGCCGCTTTGTCCACATGGGCGTAATCCATCTCTGCAAACATTTCATCATATCCGTATGGAGACTGTTTAAATACTCCAAATGCATTTTTCCTGAATTCCAGTTCTTCTTTGTCTTTACAGACTGCCTCATAAAAAATTGGATGAATGTGCATATCTATAATCATTGTACATATTCTCCTTTTTGATTTTAATATGGTTCAAATTTTGTAATTACTTCTGAGCTTATCTTTGCTCCAAATTCCTGACATTTTGGGATTTCCCATCCATTCATAATTCCATAGGTAAATCCTGCTATGTATGAATCACCTGCACCAACTGTGTTCACTACTTTCACCGGAACAATTCCATAATGGTAGTATCTTTCGCCATCATAACTTAGACTTCCATTTTCTCCAAGCGTAGCTGTTACAATTTTCGCCCCGAATGACTGGATTCTTTTTATATGTTCCCGAATGTAGTCATCTTCTTTTTCATAAGAAAGAAATGCATAGTCTACATTTTTAAAGTTCTCGTCCGTGTTATACTCCGGATTTCCACTGAAAGTCGAAAAATCCATCACTACTTTCACTCCTGCTGCTCGAAGCTCTGGGAGGTCCTTTAATATATTTCCAAAAAGATCTGTGTGAAGATAATCAAATGTTTTTATGTACTCTTTATCCTCCTCCGTCAATGCAAAATCTTTCATGACGCCTTCCACCTCTTCAAGATGTACGCGGTCAACCCCATTGATCAGATCCATTTTCATCTGGCATGTATTTCCTTCTTTTTCATGTAAATGTGAGATCTCTATTCCTTCCTGCTGCAGCATTTTGCGCATTGTTTTTCCATATTCATCTGTTCCGGTTACGCTGACCACGCTGACTGAAATTCCCAGTCTCTGAAGATGTACTCCCCAGTCTACCCCATTTCCGGTCGGATAACATCTATTTAATTTTTCATAAACATCCATACAAGAAAAACCTGCTGCAACCGCACGCACTTTTTTTTCGCCCATATTTTCCTCCTTCTCGCTGTACAGCCCCTGTATTTCTCCGCAACACTGTCCCTTACGGAGCTGCCGGGGTATTATTTCCGTTTCCTGGAAATCAAAAAAGCAGATGCTCGTAAAGCTATTATGAAAGAATTTTCCAGAAACAACAGGACGCTTCTGTCATCAGCCCCTGCTGTTTCTGAATCATCCCAAACAATAAAACATCCGCAGAACGCACTTTTTATTGTCCCACTGTGTTTTACAGTTCAAAATATCTCACAGACATCTGCCTATTCATATTTTTTACCATATCCAAAAGCACCATTCATTCCACATACTTTGGAAGCAAATTCAGCAGCTGCTGCCAGACTTTCTCTGATTGCAGTTTCGCCTGTAATTCCCTTTTTCAGGTGATCTGTATAAGCAACCATAAACGATGTGATCAGAGAATCTCCTGCACCCATGGTGTCAACAACTTCCTTGATCGGTACCGCTTTCTGCACATAATATTCCTGTCCATCATATAAAATACAGCCATCTGCACCTCTGGATGCAACAGCAAGCTTTGGTCCATAGGAAACGATCTTTTTCAGATGTTCTCTTGCTTCTTCATCTGTTCCGTCAAAAGAGCAGAATGCATAATCAACCGTAGGTGCTACTTCTGCATAATAAGAATCTTCTGAGTCATCTGAAAAATCAAATGAAATCGGCACGCCCGCTTCATGGATTTTTGGAAGTTCTTTCTCCATAAAGCAATAATTTCCAGAATGTACAAAATCAAACTGTCTGATATACTCAAGATCAAATCGGTCTAATACATACGGTGTTTTTCCGCGGATACCACCTTCATTAGATCCTAAGAACACTCTGTCCCCATCGACTAAAGTTGCACGAGCACAACCATTTTCTCCTTCTAACTGTTTGCACTTTACTGTCTCAATCCCAATATCATCTAACGCATACATAACATGTTCTGCTTCAGCATCATTACCGAAATATCCCATATATGCACTTCTTTTTGCACCAAACATTTTGGCATATACTGCAAAGTTTACACAGTTTCCACCTGGATACATTGTTTTAATATGCTCATATTTATCTACAACATTATCACCAAAACCTAATGCGCTTACATCATACATCTTCTCATTCTCCTTTTTGCCTGCCCATAAATTTCAGGTCATTGCGAAATTCCAGTTTTCTGATCTCTTATTGTATTTTAGAATTCCGCAATGATCTGCCTCTGTGATTAATATTCAACAACACCCATGTATCTTCTCATGTCAGTTGGATGACATCTCTTATCCTGAAGAGCGTTTCTGTATGCAACACTCATTGCATAAAATACCATTGCGTTAAAGTACTCTACGCAGCTGTCATCAATTGCGTCAAGTCCAAGGTCATTTGCATCGATCACTTCGTATTTCTTTGCATATTTGTTCAGGAATACTTCTGCTCTTTCATCCATAACACGGTTTCTGCCGCGGCTCTTTAATAAAATGTAAAGATGATCTTCATCGGTTACTTCAAATGGTCCATGGAAGTATTCTGCTGAATTTAAGTAGCAGCAATCCATCCACTGCATCTCCTGAAGAGAGCAGATCGCAAATCCATATGCAGATGCATAAGCTGCTCCTGAACCCATGATATATAAGAACGGTTCTTTTGCATATTTTTCAGCAAAAAGCCATGTTCTGTTTTTTACGCTCTTGACAGCAGCTCTTACGATACCATCTGCTTTTTCAAGTCCGTCTGCAACTGCATCGTATAATTTATAGTCTGGCTCCTGAGCTTTCATTAACTCATTCAAAATGTTTAATACAATACCCTGTGGTTTATCCTTTTCATTTGTATCATCTTCCCAGGAATATACAATTGGATTTAATGAGCTGTCATCACAGGCAGATCCAGGTGTATGTGTCATTGCTACAACTGCTGCGCCAAGATCTTTTGCCAAATGTGCTGCTTCTACGGTCTCTTTTGTATTTCCGCCATGAGAGCAGATAAATACAAGACTTGTTTTTCCAAGGTGTGTCGGAGGTGTTACAACAAATTCTTTACTTGTGATCCAGTCAGCATGCATTGTCTTGGATTCGGTACGTACGAAATAATATCCTGGATAAAGATCTACTAAGGATCCTCCGCATGCTACAAAATATACATCTTCGATTTTTTCTCTTCCGTTTAAAATTTTGGTTACTAATTCTTTCATTGTCTTATTCTCCTTCTATTATAAAAATTTTATGTTTAAAGCATTGCTGAAATAGTACAGAATACCAATGCCATTGCTGTTACTAAAATAAAGAACTTCCAGATTGTCTTCCACCACTGACCAAAGGTAATCTTACATACAGCAAGTCCTGCAACGGTCATACCGGCTGTCGGGCTTAACATATTGGTCAGCTGATTTGCAAATTGAAGTACTGTTACACTTGCTTCCGGATTCACACCCTGTAAATCACATAATGGAGCCATAATTGGCATTGTCAGGGATGCTAATGCAGAAGATGATGGAACAAGAAGTGTCAATAATGACTGAACCAGATACATTACTGCAACAAATGCTGCGCTTCCTACACCTGCAAGTGCTCCTGATAAGTAATTCAGGATCGTATCAATGATCATTCCGTTTTCTGCAACAACCAGAATGCCTCGGCATACACCAATTACAACTGCTGCAAACGCAAGATCTTTTACACCGATCACGAACTGTTCTGCGATCTCTTTCTCAGAAAGTCCACCAACAATACCCATTAAAATACCCATTGCAAGGAACACACCGGAAATCTCATCCATATACCATCCATGTGCAAGAATACCGTACACGATAATTCCCATTCCTACTGCAAATACAAGTAATACCAGTTTATCTCTTAAAGTAAATCCTGTATCCGTTTCATCCATCATAAATTCCTGCTTTTTCAGAAGGTCATCCTGATAAGTGATGGATCCGGTTGGATTTTTCTTTACTTTCATTGCATATCGCATAACATAAACGATGGTAACCGTCATCATAATTGCCCACCAGATATATCTGTATACAAGCTGTGGGTTACCATGGATTCCGGCAACACCCTGTGCGATCAGAACGTTGAACGGGTTTGTTGTAGATGCTGCATATCCAATCTGTGGTCCTAAGAATACGATCATGAAGGTCGTCATGGAGTCATATCCCATTGCAAAGAAAATAGGGATCAACATAACATAGAATGGAATAACCTCTTCTGACATACCAAATGTCGTTCCGCCAATTCCTAACAATATCATAAGAATCGGGATCAGTAAAACTTCTTTTCCTTTTAATCTTAAAATAACCTTCCGGATTCCACGATTCATTGCATTTGTCTTTGTTAAAATCTGGAATGTACCGCCGATCAGTAAAACGAATGCAACAACATCTGCAGCTGCCTGAATACCTCTTGTAGGTGCCATTAAAATTTCATGCAGTCCTTGTCTTAAATCACCGGATTCACTCACTTTATCTATCACATGATAGGTTCCGGCTACAGCAACTTCACGTTCTCCTGCTGCTGTATCAATTAATTGTCTGTCAAACTGTCCACTAGGCAAAATCCATGTCAGGATTGCAAATACTATAATCAATATAAATGCCAGCGTATATACATGCGGCAGTTGAAGTTTAAATTTTTTCTTATTTTCCATTTTCAAATCCCCCGTAATCAGCCTATTAAGTAAGGCTTATAAGCTTCCATATTCCGTTTGTCATGTGATGCCGGATCTTCGAAGTAATCAAAATCTGTAATTTCCTGACCGAAGTATCCTTTGTATCCCCGTCTGACAACCGTATCGATCCATTCTCCAAGTGGATGATTGCCATCTCCCCAGATCAGATGTCCGTATGGATTTCCATCGATGAAATGCATATGTATAATCTCATCGCCAAATGTATCAAACCACTCGTCTATGGTCTCACCGGCAACTCCCATTGCAGTTGTATCGATCATTACTTTCAAATTCGGATGATTCACTTCATCGTGCATTCTTTTCGCATCTGCAAGTGTTACAACAAGTTGGGACTCCTGTGGTCTTAATGATTCCATCGCCAGATTAATATTGTGTTTTGCTGCCTCATCTGCCAGTCTTGAAAGCATCTCCCTTGAACGCTTCCATGCTTCTTCACGGTCTTCATTCCAATAACCCCAGCCGGAGTTAATTGCCATTGTTTCTATACCAAGTTCTTCTCCAGCCTTCAATGCATTTGCAAAATATGCAAAGCTTTTTTCGTAAAGCTCCGGCTCCTGGGCTGCGAACTGATATTGATAAGTACAATTTTCCGGTGTCAGGATCTTTACCTGCATTCCTCTTGACTCGACTTCATGCCGGACTCTTGTGCAATCAGAGTAAGACATACTGTCCAAAAAGAAATGCGGTGCACCGGCCCATAACTCAATCGTCTTCACACCAAGCTTCTGCTGTGCATCCAGAAAATACGGGAGTGAATAATATAAATAATGAATGTTCATTCCTGCAATTCTGTCTCTGTTGATCTGTGCCATGTTTCTTCCCCTTTCTATCATCATAATTTTTTATTGTTCTTTTGTATATACCGGTTTTCCATTTACCATTGTCATGGAAACTTTTACATCTCTCATCTCGCTCATCGGCACCTCAAAGACATTCCGATCAAGAACTGCTATATCTGCCAGTTTTCCGGCTTCTAACGTTCCAAGCTTATCTTCCATTCCGATGTTATAAGCTCCGCCATACGTCCATGCTTTTAACATTTCAGCGATCGTAATCGTGTTCTGTACATTGTACTGTTCTTTTCCATCCGGGAAATATCCACCACAGCCATGGAAAATTGCTTCCGGAATATCTGTGATCATCAGTGGCAGATCTGTTGCTCCTGATAATGTCATTCCTCCATCCAGCATACCTCTTCGATTCCAAAAATATTTGCCTCGCTCTGTTCCGATCGTCTCTTCAATCGATTTTTTCACATCATCCGCCGGATCCAATGACATAATCTGGAAATAGATTTCTCCAGTCACACCAATTTCACCCATCTTTTTCAAATCCGCCGGATTAGAAAATTCCATATCTGTCACAGCGTGACGGTTCACAAGCTTTCCATCTTTCTTCTGACATTTATCAAAAATACCAGCCACTTTATGTACTGCTCCATCCCCTTGTGCATGCAGGGAATAACGGAATCCATTTTCATCAGCAAGCTGCACTTCTTTTTCAATCATCGGATAATCCACCTGGATGCTGCAATGCATGTCCGTTCCTTCATAAGGCTCTAACAGATCACCCTTTGTACTTGCCACCGTTCCGTCTGTCATCCGGTTATATCCGGAGAACCGGACGAAATCGCCCTGGAACTTCTCTCTCATTCTTTTTCCATGTTCAATGTTGATTCCTTCACCAACCGGCTGCGACATAAAAAATGTTCGAAGTGACAATTCCTTCTTTTCTTCTTTTTCTTTCAGAAATGAGTCAAATCCGTAAAAATCATCAAATCCCATTTCTTTTACCGTTGTAACTCCACGGCTGTTCATCAGCTTCATGTAATCTTTAAATTCCGGTTCTATGAAATCCCGATCATTTAAATACTCTGGCATAATCTTGTGATAGGCTTCCGGATAACATTCTTTTGGATTAAATCCATATGCTTCTTCCGCTTTCCGGTTCATCATGCATGTGCTGCGGTCTGCTGCAAATACGATAACTGCCCGATCCGGATATGCTTCATTCAGCTTTTCTTCCAGACCTTCCGTTTCGAATCCGTTTGGATTCCATCCATGTCCAAATACAGTGGAAGTTTCTTTCTCTTTTTCAACCTGCTCCCTTATCTTCTGTAAAAACTCTTCCTGCGATGTTACGCCTGACATATCAATTCCAATATGGAAAATCGCATAACCCGTAAAAAAAGTATGTACATCAATAAATCCCGGTGTCACCAACTGATCTCCCAATTCCAGAACCTCTGTCTGTTCGTCAATCCAATCACTTCCATCATCTGTTCCAACCGCCAGGATATTCTGTCCGCTTACTGCAACATATCCTGCAAATGGGTTCTCAACAGTAGATGTAAAAATATGATCTGATCTCAGCAGATAATCTGCTTTTTGCTTTCCCATGTTCTCCCTCCGTTCTTATTGCTTCATTTGATGATTATGTTATATCATATTATAACGTCATATGCAATCATTATATAACGTTATATGTTCACTTTCTATATATTCACCAAAATCAGCTTCCTGTTTTTATAACATATGCACAATTTCCTATTCCTGTCCTGTGGTTTATCTTTTACTTTTTTTGTTATGAAATAGATGGATTTTGTTGTTATTTAAGTCTGTTTCCGCTATAATGTATCTGTGAATCGTATAGCTATAAATAATATACGTTGTATATTTAGAGGAGAATTATAATGAAACTTGATATGAATGCAGAAACTCCATTATATATGCAGCTAAAAGAAGCGATCAAAGCTGCAATCAAAGATGGCACTTATCCGGACAACGAAAAAATACCTACTGAAATAGAATTAAGCGAACGCTATAACGTCAGCCGCATCACCGTAAGACGTGCTGTTGAAGAATTATGTCAGGAAAATTATCTTGTAAAACGTCAGGGAAAAGGAACTTTTGTAAAATCCCGCAAGATCCAACGCAAAATGGAACATCTTCTTGGCTTTGCTGATGCATGTAAAGCAAATGGATGTATTCCATCCCGCCTTGTGATCAAACGCTCCGTAACCGAGTTATCTGAGGAAGAAGCCAAAACAATGAATGTTCCAACTGGCTCAAAGGCAGTCTTGATCGAACGTGTCGATCTTGCCGATGGTATCCCAATGATTTATGAAAGCAATCTGTTTCCTTATCCAAAATATGAATTTCTTTTAGATGAATCGTTAGATGGTTCCCTTTATCAGCTTCTAAAAGATTCCTACCATATTCAGGTCAAGGGCTCCCGTAATTCGTACCTTGAACTCGCACGCGCTTCCGGTTCGCTAGCCAAACATTTGCACGTCTCCAACGGAGAACCTTTATTTTACTTATACTCCGAGATTTTTGACACAGACCACAATCTTGTTCATATTTGCCGTGACTATATCCGTGGTGAACAATACCGTTTTTATATGGACGATTATATAAGACCTTAACTTTCATAGCCGTTCGCGCTGTAAATATTCTATGCCACAAATAAAAGAAGCAGTTGCTTCACGAATTTTCGTGAAGCAACTGCTTCTTTTATTTATAATGCTATATAGATTTGGATGTCAAAAAGTCTGCTCTATCATCAGAGGCTTATCGAAATGTTTGCACAATGAAACTTGCAATATTTTTTTGTACAATTTGACATCATGAGCTAAAATACAGACCTTTTTTCTTATCTATTCTGTATCTCTGCAACTCACAGATTAGATATTCAATAAATCACTGAATACTCTTAATGCTCCATCTGTCTCATGTGCAAGTACACGTTTTGCAAGTACTTTACCAAGCTGAACACCTTCCTGATCGAAGCTGTTTAAGTTCCATAAGAATCCCTGGAACATGATCTTATTCTCGAAGTGAGAAAGTAATGCACCAAGAGCAGCCGGATTCAACTGTTCTCCGATGATAATGCTGGATGGACGTCCGCCTTCAAAGTTCTTATTGCGGTTCTCGTCTGCTTTTCCGCATGCAAATGCGATGATCTGGGCAGCAACGTTCGCGCAAAGCTTCTGCTGGCTTGTGCTTCCCTGAATATCAACATCCATTCCATACTGGCTGTTCTTAAATCCTACAAACTGCAGTGGAACGATGTCTGTTCCCTGGTGTAATAACTGATAGAAGGAATGCTGGCCGTTTGTTCCAGGCTCTCCGAAAAGAACAGGTCCTGTCGGGTAATTTACAGGATCACCAAAACGGTTCACGGATTTTCCGTTAGATTCCATATCTGCCTGCTGAAGATGTGCAGGGAAACGGCTCAATGCCTGAGAGTAAGGAAGTACTGCTGTGCTTGGGTATCCAAGTACGTTTCTCTCATATACACCGATCAAAGCATCTAACATGGCAGGGTTCTTTAATGCATCCTTTTCAGCTGCAAGCTTGTCTTCTTCTGCTGCACCTTCTAAGAACTGTGCGAATACCTCTGGTCCGAATGCAAGGGATAATACCGCGCCGCCAACAGCGGATGTGGAAGAATAACGTCCTCCGATATAATCATCCATAAAGAATGCTGCAAGGTAATCATCACTCTTAGCAAGTGGAGATGTCTCACTTGTTACAGCGATCATATGCTTGGATGCATCCAATCCTGCTTTCTGTAAAGCATCTTTTACAAAGGATTCATTCGTCAGTGTCTCTAATGTAGTACCTGATTTGGAAACAAGTACAAAAATAGAATGTGCTACGTCGATGGAATTTAATACTCCGGCAGCATCATCCGGGTCAACATTGCTGATGAATTTTGCTTCCATCTTGAATGTATTATTTTTCTTTGCCCAGTTCTCAAGTGCAAGATACAT
>CAKRLC010000024.1 GCA_934358955.1 uncultured Roseburia sp.
TTTTCCACTGCTGCAATCTGGTCTATGTCTTGTAATGTTGCAGTTCTTATATTCATTTTCATCATCTCCTGTTTTTTGTCCTGATTTATGTCTCATGTTATTTGTTCTACAATGTGAGCTTATTTCTAACATTCCTTCTCATTTTTTCTGACACGGTAATCTGGAATATTATAGTATGCGGCTGCCTCTTCAAAATATTTTTCATCAATATGCGGCCACTTTGCCTGAGCATTGTCCTCTAATGCAAGTTTTTCTGCCAACTCAACCATTTGGGCTGAATGGTCGATTCCGGTAAGGATGTTCAGAATATTGCTGTTCACAAACCACAGTGCTCTGGCAAGCAAGCCGCCGGTGATCATATCCTGTGCAACTTTTTGGTTATCGTATGGTATTTTCAAAAATTGTGGCTTCCACACTGTTTTTCCATTCTCAAACTCAGACTGTAAGATCATGCACTGTGCATAACCTACATCATCGATGGCAATCCCAACGCTGCCAGAATTAAAGTAGTGTTTGTTTTTATACATCCGTTCTCCCGGATAATGGGTATGCGCGCAGATGAGATAATCTGTGTCAATTTTATCTAACCACTGCCTTACCGGCTCTTCATCCAGCTGCAGCAATTCTTTACTGCTTGCCGGTGAACCATGACAACAGATAATGGACGGATATCCCGTTTTCTCATAAATAAATGTGATTGGAAGATTCCGAAAGAAATCAAAATCTTTATCCACAAGCTGCTCGTAAGTATAAAGTAGGTTTCCACTTGCAGAGTTACTTATCCACATCTGCTCTGTGTATTTCTTTTTTCTGGCTTCCTGCTGTGTAAGCATGTATTCCTCACGGTTGCCCCTTAACAGATAACAGGTATGGTTTTCCATAAATTCATACAGATAATCCATGGTTTCTCTTGTGTAAGGTGTATCGGAAATGTAATCTCCGAGGAAGAAGTACTCGTCACAATTCTGTTTTTCCATGAATTCTGTACACGCCTTAAAAGCATAAATGTTGCTGTGTATATCTGAAATAATCCCGATTTTCATAAAACTTCCCTATTATTTTTCTAAAAAATTTCAGCTTTTGCTTTTTTCGCATCATTTTTAAGAATTATTATTTTCTCCAATATAACTATATACAACATTTTACAGGAAAAAAAGAGAAATCCTGCATTTTCTGCAAAATTTCTCTTTTTAACATATCATTTAAATTATTTATCACCAATGATTTTTACGGCTGTGCCATATGCGATCACTTCTGCTGCCCCTGCCATAACCTGGGAAGAACCATACATGATTCCTACAATTGCGTCGGCATTCATTTCTTTTGCCTCATCTACCATTCGTTTCACTGCGATCTGTCTGGCTTCGTTCAACATTTCCGTGTATCCGACGATCTCACCTCCGACAAGTGTTTTCATGCCTGCCATAAAATCACGTCCGATATTTTTTGTCTGGACAACCGTTCCTTTTACCATTCCAAGTGCTTCGATTTCTTTTCCCGGAATATACTCAATACTTAGAAGCTTCATCCTCTTCTCCTCCTTCGATCTCTTTCAATCTGCTTCGTAATGCTACTATAATACAGATAATGACAATGGACGGAATCCCGATAAACACCGCAAGAATTCCAACCGGAAGAGCTTCCTGACTGTTCCCCCAGAGAAATACTCCGATCATGAAAAACATCAGAATGATCATCACCACGCCGCCTATTACGGCTCCTAATTTTTTCTTCATGTGAATATCGATTTTGCTTACATCCACAAAATCTACTCCTTCCCTTTCCATTTTTTCCATCTCATCCAGCCACTCATCCGTATTCAAGGAATCGATCGTATCCTGCTTTGTGAGGATTGCCTTGGAAAGCTTCTGCATATTGTTCAGATTTTCACATTCTTTTTCCAAATGTTCGATCTGATGCTCGAGACATTCTTCCAGCGAAATCCTTTTATTCAATACCTCTTTGATTTCTTCCACAGAGACATCAAGTTTACGCAGAAGCTTGATCTTTTTTAAAGCATCAATATTTTTCTCATGATATTCACGATAACCATTTTCTGCACGTTCTGGTGTAAGCAGTCCCTGATTTTCATAAAACCGGATATTTTTGCTGGTAATGCCGACCAGTTCTTCCACCTGCTTGATCTTCATGTGTAGCCTCCATCCTATTTTTTGATACGAATTATCCCTGCTTTGTTGTGAGGAACTGTTCGATGTATCTCCCTTATACAGCTTCCATAAGGGGGAAGGTCAAGGATTTTTTTTCATTTTTTATGATTCCAACGTACAATACTCTTTGATCGCTGTCTCATATAAATTGTTTCCTTCACTGTCGATGACAACGATCACCGGAAAATCTTTCACTTCAAGTTTACGGATTGCTTCCGCTCCAAGATCTTCGTAACATACGATTTCAGATTTTGTGATACATTTGGATAAAAGTGCTCCTGCTCCGCCGACTGCTGCAAAATAAACTGCATGGTTACGAACGATCGCGTCCATTACCTCTTTCGAACGTTTTCCTTTTCCGATCATCGCTTTTTCTCCGAGATCTAAAAGAGTTGGCGCATATTTATCCATTCTCGTTGCAGTTGTTGGTCCGGCAGAACCAATCGGGCGTCCCTCCCTTGCCGGGGATGGTCCCATGTAATAGATTGTGGAATCTTTGATGTCGATTGGAAGTTCTTCTCCCCGCTGTAATGCTTCGATCATTCTTTTGTGTGCAGCATCTCTCGCCACATAGATTGTTCCTGTTATATAAACATAATCACCTGATTTTAAATTTTTTGTTACATCCTCTGTGATCGGTGTTGTTATATGCTTGTCCATCTTCTGCGCTCCCATCTCTAAATTTATATTTTCCTTGCAGCTTTCATTGACTTCACAGTTGCGAGCCACATATTTCTGTACTGATCAGATACTTTTCCTCTGCTTATGACTTTGAATATATAAACTGCATTTGTAATGAAATATATTGTTTTCTTACAACTCCCTCACTACATGCCGGTTCACATGACAACAAATATTGACTGCCACCGGAAGCCCTGCAATATGTGTAGCATAAGTATTAATGTTTACCGCAAGTGCTGTTGTCGTTCCGCCAAGTCCTCCCGGTCCGATTCCAAGCTGATTGATCTTTGTAAGCATTTCTTCTTCCAGTTCCCGCACATATGGGATATCCGAATGTTCGTCTACCGGTCTGGTCAGCGCTTTTTTTGCTAAAATTGCACATTTTTCAAAAGTACCGCCAACTCCGACTCCTACTACCATCGGAGGACAGGCATTTGGACCGGCATCTTTTACTGCTGTAAGAATCGCATTTTTTACTCCTTCGATTCCGTCAGCAGGTTTTAACATAAATACACGGCTCATGTTCTCACTTCCGAACCCCTTTGGAGCCATTGTAATTTTTACTTCATCGCCAGGAACAATACTGTAGTGAATAACCGCCGGTGTATTATCTTTTGTATTTTCACGAATGATCGGATCCCCAACTACAGATTTTCTTAAATATCCTTCGGTGTATCCCTGACGCACACCTTCATTTACAGCATCTTCAATAGCCATTCCCTCAAAATGAACATCCTGTCCAACCTCAAGAAAAATAACTGCCATTCCGGTATCCTGACAAATTGGGATCATCTCTTCATCAGCAATCTTTAAATTTTCCTGAAGCTGGTTTAAAATTTTTTTACCAAGCTCTGACTTTTCGGAAGCAGTGGCATCCTTCATCGCTTTGTCCATATCTTCGGAAAGATAGTGATTTGCTTCAATACACATTTCTTTTATATTTTTTACGATATCTTCTGTATTCACTGTTCTGATCATATTTGTTTCTCCTGACGCTATTTTGTTTTACATTCTCTCGCTTAAATTTTTTCTGTCACATCAATCTCTGTATAAAAAATATTACTACATTTGCAGTTTAATATATACTTAATCCTGCTTCTCTTCTTTTTTATCCGCTCTTCGTATATTAAAATATTTCTTATACTTCTGCAAGGATTCGTTCTGCTCACGGGAAGTCATATCCGGGAATGCCTTCATCAGACGTTTGAAACCAAAATTCTTCTGCCCAAATAATTCGTTGTACTTTTTCTCAAGCTCTTCTTTTTCTTTCTGTTTTGCAAGACGTGCTGCTTCTCTGTTTTCTTTATATGCAGCAAATTTCTCTTTTGCTGCTTCGGTCGATTCCGCAAAACGTTCTCTTGCATTTTCTGCAGACTCTGCAAGCCTTTCTTTTCTTTCCTCCGTAGAAAGTACAATTTTTTCTCTGGTGAATGATTTTGTTTCTGCCAGTTTTAGCTTTGTTGCCTCAGCAGATTCTGAAATTCTGTCTTTTGCTGTAGACGCAGTAGAAGAAATTCTCTCTTTTGCTGCTTCCGTCGATTCTTCGATTCTTGCTTTCGCATTCGCTGGAAGCTCTTTTATATTATCTTTTTTATCAGATAATCTGGTTATAAGTTCTTCGTGTGTTTCCTGGAACTCTTCAGATTTTTCGACTGCATTGGTCACGTTCTCATAAATATTTTCGCCAATCTCATCTGACAGTTTATGTATTCTGTCTGCCATCTCTTCCATGACCTTCAGACGCTTATTAAATTTCAGGATGGTGCTGACTGTTACTACGCAGTCGACTGCAAAGCCTGTCATGATCACACAAAGCAGCACCACTCCAAGAACATGCGGTATTATTTTGATCATATCGTAAATGATCGGGTGAAGGATGTCCATGATAAATGTACAGGCAAGTCCCCAGTAAATCGAGAACTTCAGACATACATAGCCATGAATATTAAATGGCTTGTCACTGTAATCCCACCACTTATTATGAAATACCTTTTCCAAAACAAATCCAGTAATATATTCCAGGACGGATGTCAGTAAAAAGGAACCCGCAAATAAAATCAACAGATTATCTTTCAATGGCGTAAGCACTCCTACTACGATCACAACTCCACAGCCGTAAATCGGGCAGTAAGGACCATTCAAAAATCCACGGTTTACAAAAATCCCACGGTCCAATGCCGCATAAGATACTTCCGTACACCAGCCAATAAATGCATAAATAATAAAAATCCATACCAGCTCATAAAAATTCTGGGGCATCGTTTCTTCCTCCTTTTTGTTATTCATCCACTAAAAATGAATTTTCCAGACACATTATCCACATATACACTGTTCATTTCTTGATAACATTGTGGTTTTTTCAATTTTATGTGGACTTTTTAAGTTCCCGACATCAGAAAGATCCAATCTATCACTTTGTTTTGTAAATTTGCAAAAACACATAAAATGTCTCTCTTTTGAAATGGAATCTTTATAGACAAATGGGCTGTCACATGTTTCATGTAACAGCCTCCCCTTGCCTACGATTTATTCTTCATCCGAATCTGCTTCTGCTCTTGCTAACAGCTCCTTCATCAGCTCCTCGTCTGTTTCTGTATTTTCCGCAGCGATTTTCTTTGCTGCCTCTGCTGCTGCCGCAGCACTTTCTGCTTCCTCTTCCTCTGTCACAAGTTCAGAAGTATCTGCATTATCGATCAGAGATTTATCTTCTCTTACTTTTGCAATACTTGCAACAACAACATCATCAGAAAGATTCATCAGTTTTACGCCGGATGTGATCCTTCCAAGCAATGCAGTATCCGAGACTTTGATACGGATAATGATACCACCTGTTGTGATCAGCATCATCTCATCATCCTGGTTCACTGCCTTTACTCCGACAAGATTTCCTGTTTTTTCTGTGATCTTATAGCATTTTACACCTTTTCCTCCACGGTTCTGTGCCGTGAATTCAGAAGTCAGTGTACATTTTCCAAGACCTTTTTCCGATACGATCATCAGAGATTCTCCCTGTGACTGCATCTGCATACCGACTACTTCATCTCCGTCAGTCAAACTCATACCGATCACACCCATGGATGTTCTTCCGGTACTTCTTACATCTGTTTCATGGAAACGGATACACTGTCCGTATTTGGTCACCATGAAAATATCCTGTTCATTGTCTGTTTTCTTTACTTCGATCAGTTCATCATCTTCACGCAGTGTGATCGCTGCAAGTCCTGTTTTTCTGACATTTGCATAATCTGTCACCGGTGTCTTTTTAACGATACCTTTCTTGGTTCCCATAAACAGATAATGCCCTTCTGTATATTCCTTGATTGGAATGACTGCTGTGATCTTTTCATCCGGCTGAAGCTGCAGCAGGTTAATGATCGCAGTACCCCTTGCTGTTCTGCCTGCTTCCGGTATTTCGTATGCTTTCATTCTGTATACACGACCGGTACTTGTAAAGAACATGAGATAATGGTGGGATGTTGTCATGAGCAATTCCTCAATGTAATCCTCAGCAATGGTCTCCATTCCCTTAATTCCTTTTCCACCACGATTCTGCGCACGGAAATTATCAAGGCTCATTCTCTTAATATAACCAAGCTTGGTCATTGTGATCACTGTATTTGTAACCGGGATAAGATCCTCCATGGAAATATCATATTCATCAAATCCGATTGAAGTTCTTCTTTCATCCCCATATTTTTCTGCGATCAGAAGGATTTCTTCACGGATCACGCCGAGAAGTTTTTTCTCATCTGCCAGGATTGCTTTTAATTCAGCAATACGAGCCATCAGTTCTTTATATTCACCTTCGATCTTCTCGCGTTCCAAACCGGTCAGCGCGCGCAGACGCATATCAACAATGGCCTGTGCCTGAACATCCGTCAAAGCGAAACGTTCGATCAGTCGGTTCTTTGCCTCCGGCGTATTCGCACTGCTTCGGATGATATTGATCACTTCATCGATATTATCAAGCGCTATTAATAAGCCCTCTAAAATGTGGGCACGTTCTTCTGCTTTGTTCAGATCATATTTTGTTCTTCTTGTTACTACATCCTTCTGATGTGTCAGATAGTAACCAAGCATCTGAGAAAGATTTAATACTTTTGGCTGATTATCCACGAGTGCTAACATGATCACACCAAAAGTATCCTGCATCTGTGTATGCTTATAGAGCAGGTTTAATACAACATTTGGATTGACATCACGACGCAGTTCGATGCAGATACGCATACCCTGGCGATCGGATTCATCACGAAGATCTGTGATTCCATCAATTTTTTTGTCTCTTACAAGCTCTGCTATTTTTTCGATCAGTCTTGCTTTATTTACCATGTACGGAAGCTCTGTTACAACGATACGGTTTTTTCCGTTTGCCATAGGTTCGATATTGGTAATTGCACGAACTCTGATCTTACCACGTCCGGTACGGTACGCTTCATTAATTCCGGTTGTTCCAAGGATCATGGCTCCGGTTGGAAAATCCGGTCCATTGACAATGCCTAAAAGTTCTTCAATATCTGTTTCCCGATCCTCTAATACCTCATTGTCAATGATCTTTACAACTGCATTGATCACCTCACGCAGATTGTGAGGTGGAATATTTGTTGCCATACCAACTGCAATACCGGTTGTACCATTTACCAGAAGATTCGGATAACGGGAAGGAAGCACTGTCGGCTCTTTTTCCGTTTCATCAAAGTTTGGTACAAAATCAACGGTGTTTTTATTGATGTCCGCAAGCATCTCCATGGAGATTTTGCTTAATCGCGCTTCTGTGTATCGCATCGCAGCAGCACCATCTCCGTCGACAGAACCAAAGTTTCCATGTCCATCTACGAGCGGATAGCGGGTAGACCAGTCCTGTGCCATGTTAACCAATGCTCCATAAATGGAACTGTCACCATGCGGATGGTATTTACCCATTGTATCACCGACAATACGCGCACATTTTCTGTGTGGTTTGTCCGGACCATTATTTAATTCAATCATGGAGTAAAGAACTCGGCGCTGTACCGGCTTCAAACCATCTCTTACATCCGGAAGTGCTCGCTGGGCAATAACGCTCATGGCATAATCGATGTAGGATGTCTCCATCGTTTTCTTCAGATCGACATCATGGATTTGATCAAAAATTTTGTCATCCATTCCAATTTACCTCATTCCTGCAGATCTCATCCAAAAAATCTGCATCTCTCTATTAAAACTACATTTGCAGTAGTATATATGATTTTCCAACATACAACAACAGTACCATGCATTGCAAATTGTTACTGTTCCTTGTACTTCGTTCCAGTAACAGGCAAAAGCTTAATTAGATATCAAGATTCTGCACATACTTTGCATTCTCTTCAATAAATTCACGTCTCGGCTCTACCTTATCTCCCATAAGTGTAGTAAACGTAAGATCTATTTCAGAAGTGCTCTCATCATCGATCATGACACGTTTTAAAATTCGTTTCTCCGGATCCATTGTTGTCTCCCAGAGCTGTTCCGCATCCATCTCACCAAGTCCTTTGTATCGCTGGATCTTATTATTTCCGTCACGTCCGATCTCTGTGAGGATCTGATTTAATTCCTCATCACTGTAAGCATACCATACATTTTTGTTCTTCTCGATCTTGTAAAGTGGCGGCTGTGCCAGATAAACATGTCCTTCCTTGATCAGATCCGGCATAAACCGGTAAAGGAAAGTCAGCATAAGTGTACTGATATGTGCACCATCGACATCGGCATCTGTCATAATGATAATCTTATTATAACGGAGTTTACTGATATCAAAATCTTCATGAATACCAGTACCAAATGCAGTGATCATTGCTTTGATCTCAGCATTTCCGTAAATTTTATCCAGTCTTGCCTTTTCAACATTTAAAATCTTACCACGAAGCGGAAGGATTGCCTGTGTTGCACGGCTTCTTGCTGTTTTCGCAGAACCACCGGCGGAATCTCCTTCGACGATAAAGATTTCGCAATTTTTCGGATCCTTGTCTGAGCAGTCTGCCAGTTTTCCAGGAAGTGCCATTGTTTCAAGTGCCGTTTTTCTTCTGGTAAGATCACGGGCTTTTCTTGCAGCCTCTCTTGCACGTTGTGCCAGAAGCGATTTTTCACAGATTGTTTTTGCAACTGTTGGATTTTGCTCAAGGAAATAAGTCAGCTGCTCACTCACAACTGAATCAACTGCTCCACGCGCTTCACTGTTTCCTAATTTTTGTTTTGTCTGACCCTCAAACTGAGGCTCTTCAATCTTAACACTGATGATCGCAGTAAGTCCCTCACGGATATCATCACCTGATAAAGCCGGCTCAGTGTCTTTTAATAATTTATTCGCTCTTGCATAAGCATTAAATGTTTTTGTCAGGGCATTTCTGAATCCGGCAAGATGTGTACCGCCTTCCGGAGTAATGATATTATTTACAAAGCTTAATGTCAGCTCATTATAAGAATCATTGTGCTGCATGGCAACTTCTACGTAAACACCATCCCTGCTTCCCTCACAGTAAATGACTTCCGGATACAGTGATTCCTTACTTTTATTCAGATATGTGACAAATTCCTTAATACCTCCGGCATAATGAAATTCATGTTTTCTTACCGGATCTTCTCTTAAGTCTTTCAAAATAATGCGAAGACCTTTTGTTAAAAAAGCTGTTTCACGCAGGCGCTGCTTTAACGTATCGTAATCAAATACGGTTTCTTCAAAAATTGTTCCATCCGGCCAGAAAGTAACCTTTGTTCCATGCTTGTTGGCATCACATTCTCCAATCACCTTTACCGGCTCATCCGGTTTACCGATCCTGTATTTCTGGAAATAAACCTTTCCTTC
Source organism: uncultured Roseburia sp. (assembly GCA_934358955.1). Taxonomy (GTDB): domain Bacteria; phylum Bacillota; class Clostridia; order Lachnospirales; family Lachnospiraceae; genus Roseburia. The sequence goes on from CAKRLC010000024.1 coordinate 9,670, forward strand.
ACGATAAACTTCTACCTGCAATTTTGTTGAAAGTGCATTTACAACGGATGCACCAACCCCATGAAGACCTCCGGATACCTTGTACCCTCCACCGCCGAATTTTCCTCCGGCATGAAGAACGGTATATACAACCTCCAGTGCTGATTTTCCAGCTTTATGATTTATGTCAACCGGTATTCCACGTCCATCATCTTCTACCGTGATTGAATTATCTTCATTTATGGTCACATGAATGTTACTACAATAACCTGCAAGTGCTTCATCTACAGAATTATCTACAATCTCATATACCAGATGATGTAAGCCTCGTGCTGATGTACTTCCGATATACATACCCGGTCTTTTACGAACAGCCTCAAGTCCTTCCAAAATCTGGATCTGGTCTCCACCATATTCGTTTTCTGTACCCATTTATTCCTCCATTCTGTACAAACAGTGACAAAACATCCATCTTCTTAACAGATTCTTTCTCTTTTGTACAAGTTCATTTGCATTACCATCTATATCAAACTACATTTGCATTATATATTGCAAACCCAGTCACACTATGTTATACCGTTTTCTTTCACAGTTCCTTTCACTACTTCGAATACCCTGTTAATTTCAAAACGGTTTTTCACAAATTCGTCCAATCCGGTACACGTAATCAAAGTCTGCGTATCATGGATACTGTTTAACAGATAGTTCTGCCTATTACTATCTAATTCTGACAGGACATCATCCAATAGCAGCACAGGTGTTTCATGGATCGATCTTTTTACCAGTTCAATCTCTGACAGCTTTAAGGAAAGTGCGGATGTTCTCTGCTGTCCCTGGGATCCGAATTTCCGGATGTCAATTCCTCCAATTTCAAACAACAGATCATCCCTGTGAGGTCCAACTGATGTCATACATTGCCTGCAGTCCCTCTCCTGTACTCTCTCCAATTCCTGTTCGAATGTTTCTTCCGACACACTCGGCTCATAAGTCAATACCAGTTCTTCTTTTCCACCGGATATTTTATCATGGATTCCTTTCGCAATTTCACTTAACTCATCTACGAATTGCTTTCTTCTTGTAATAATTTTTCTGCCAGTTTCTACCAGCTGAAAATCCCATACGGATAGTGTATCCCGCAAATCAGGTCTGTAAACCATATCTTTTAATAATTTATTTCTCTGATTCAGGATTTTATTATAAGCTGCAAGGTCAGACAAATAAATCTTATCTAACTGGCACAGCTCTGCATCAATAAATCTGCGGCGTTCTGAAGGACCGTTTTTTATAATATTCAAGTCCTCCGGTGAAAAAAATACCATATTCAAAATTCCAAACAGCTCACTTGCTTTCCTGATCGGAGTCTTATTGACTGCGATGCCTTTGGATTTATTATGCTTTAAATGCATATCGATCTGATATTCCTTGCCACGTTTTACTACAATTGTCCTGATATGCGCTTCCTGTTCTCCAAAGCGGATCATTTCTTTGTCTTTACTACATTTGTGGGACTTTGTTGTTCCACTTAAGTAGACTGCCTCCAGGATATTTGTTTTTCCCTGCGCATTATCTCCATAAAAAATATTGGTTCCCTGATCAAATGAAATATTCAAATCTTCATAATTGCGAAAATTTTTTAATTCAATTGATTTTATAATCATTTTACAATCTGGATTGTCTCGCCATTAAAGCCAACAACATCTCCATCATATAATTTTTTTCCGCGCTGCAGCTCTGTTTCTCCATTCAATGTCACCTGACCATCCTGAATGAAAAACTTCGCGTCTACTCCAGACTCCACCAGTCCTGCTTTTTTCAAAGCCTGACCGAGTTTAATAAACTCATCTGTTTCTCTGATATTTACTGTGATCATTTTTTCACCTTTCTGTTACAACTTAATTTGTTGCTGCGTTAAAGTTTACCGGAAGGATCAGATAAATAAATTTACCTTCATCATCTTTGATAAAGCATGGTGCTTTTGGATTCACCATATACAAAGACACGGTCTCTTCATCGATGACCCTTAAAGCATCAATAAAGAACTTCGGATTAAATCCGATCATAATATCTTTCCCTTCTTTTTCGATATCGATATCTTCATTCATGGAACCAATGAAAGAATTGATCTTTAATTCCATTGTTCCATCTGTAATATTCATAATGATCGGCTTCTTTTCTCCTTCTTTGATGAGAAGTGTAGCACGATCAATACAATCTAACAATTCACGTTTGTTGATCTTAACCTTTGTATCATAATCAGAAGAAAGCATCTGCTCGATTTTAAAATACTGTCCTTCGATCAGTCTTGATACAACGGTTGTTTCTGCAAATTCAAATACGATATGATTATCAGATAAATAAATATGAACTTCATCCTCAACACTTCCAGGTAAAATCTTGCTTACTTCCTGAAGTGTCTTTCCCGGTACTACAACCTTCTTATGATCGTAATTATTTTTCAGTTCAATATTACGGATAGAAATACGATGCCCATCGAGTGAAACAACTTTCAGATGATTTTCTTCGATTTCAAAAAGTTCACCTGTCATTAATTTATTATTGTCATTGTCAGCAATGGAGAAAATAGTCTGCCGGATCACTTCTTTTAAAGTAAACTGGGAAACAGAAATACATTCATTTCGTTCAATGTAAGGAATATAGGAAAAATCTTCTCCTGATTTTCCGACGATATTAAATTTTGCTTTTTCACAGGTAATGGTAGTGTTATAAGCATCGTCTGTTGTGATGACAACATCATTGTCTGGTAATTTTCGAACAATCTCAGAAAAAATCTTAGCGTCTAATGCAATAATTCCTCTTTCTGCAATCTCACCTTCGATTTTTGTCTCAATTCCAAGTTCCATGTCGTTTGCTGTGAGTTTAATCTCATTGGCAGAAGCATCAATCAGAATACATTCAAGGATCGGCATTGTCGTTCTGGTAGGAACTGCTTTCGATACAATATTAACACCTTGAAGTAAATTTGATTTGGAACATATTAATTTCATAATGTGAATAACTCCTTCCTGGTTGGCGAAAGCCAAAATATATATAATTATAAAAAGATATTAAAAGTCGTCGTAATAGGGACTGTTTATATGTGAATAACCCCTGAAGCACTGGAAAATCAAGGCTCGGACATAAAAAATCAGCTGTATAACTATGTGAAAAGGATGAGGATTCGCCTTGGATAAAATGTGAATGAAAAAAAGAAAGCTGTTTGAAAAAAATAGGTTCAAAAACATTTTAAGAAGGTTATCCAGTACTTTAAACAGAAATTAAACAGTATTTGAACAGGTTATCCACAAAAATTTGTTAATAACTTAAAAAAATGTGAATAACCTTAGTTTGGATTAATTTTTTTCTTGATAGTTTCGATCAGATTGCGTGTCTGCTCGTTTGAATCGTATTCATCACCGATCTTTTTGATACCATGAATAATAGTAGAATGATCGCGTCCGCCAAGAAGGGCACCAATGGAATCCAATGGAATATCAGTCATTGTTTTGCAAAGATACATGGCGATCTGTCTTGGTCTGGCAATTTCATTGCTTCGATTCTTGGAGATCATCTGATCCAGGGAAATCTGGAAATGTTCAGAAACAACTTCAATGATCAGCTGCGGAGTGATCTCGCGCGGTTTGTCCGGAGTGATAATATTCTGAAGCTCTTTTTGTGCAATTTCCATTGTGATGTCTGTTTTTTCAAGATTCGAATAAGCAAGCAGCTTATTTAAAGCTCCTTCAAGTTCACGGATATTTGATTTAATATTATTGGCAATGTAATTTAAAATATCATCGCTTAATACCATGTCGTCTGATTCTACTTTGCGGCGAAGGATTGCCATTCGGGTCTCGTAATCAGGTGCACCGATATCAGCCATCAGACCCCATTCGAAACGGGAACGGATTCGTTCTTCAAGAGTTTCCATATCTTTTGGAGGTTTATCTGAAGTTAAGATAATCTGTTTGCCGGCTGAGTGAAGTGCATTAAAGGTATGGAAAAATTCTTCCTGCGTACTTTCTTTTCCGATGATGAACTGAACGTCATCAATCATAAGAACATCGATGGTTCGATATTTTTCACGAAACTTATTCATAGCAGACGCATTACCGCTTCGGATGGACTCGATTACTTCGTTGGTGAATTCTTCGGAAGTAACATAAAGTACTTTTGCGTTCGGATTCTTTTCAAGAATAAAATGTCCGATAGAATGCATCAGGTGGGTTTTTCCAAGTCCCGGACCTCCGTAAATGTAAAGCGGATTGTATGCTTCGCCAGGGGATTCCGCTACAGCGAGGGAAGCAGACTGGGCAAATCGGTTATTGCTTCCGACAACGAAGGTATTAAATGTATAGTTCGGATTTAAATTAGAACGTTTGGATACTTCCGGTTCCGGATGCTTTTTGGATTTATTGCCCGTGGTGCGGATATTCTTGGTCTGCTCCGGTAAAATAAACTTAATTTCATACTCTGTGCCAATAATTTCCGCAATCGCAACCTTTAATGGTAAATAATATTTTTTTGTAATGTAGCTTAAAGTCATCTGCTCTGACGGAACTAAAATATACAAAAGACTTCCTTCTACACCAAAAACCTCTAGTGGTTTGATCCAGGTATCAAAAGAAATATCACTGATTTCATGTTCACGTTTTACAGTTTGTAATATCTCATCCCATTTTTCCAAAATTTTATCCATTTTCTAACTCCGTTTTCTAACACTATCATTTCGTATATAATGCTATCCTACACTATTTTGACGGTTTTATCAACGCTAAATTGTTGATGTACTGGGGATAAAGCGTTGACAAAAAAACGCTTTATCGGCGATTTTAGAGCTTATGTGAATAAAATGTGCACATGCTGGAAAGTAATGTTAATAATGAAAAAATGGTTATAGACCTTGAAATATAAGGCTTTGGAGCAGTTATAAACAGATTGTGAATACAATATCAAGATTTTATCCACGTTTTATCCACAAATTGGGGATAACTTTTGTAAACAGTGAATTTAAAGGATTTTTCGTGGAAAAAGAACCGGAAAGGAATGTGAATAAGTTGAGTGAGTGGATCAGGGACAAAGTATTTCTTCCTTATATATAATGCTGAAGTTGATGAAAGTGGAAAGTGAAAGGGTATGTGGATGAAATAAGGTGTTCCGTTTCAGTGTGGATGGACAGTAAGATTTGCGTGGATGAAGGTAAAAAAAGAAAATGATAGAAAGAAAAAGAATAAAAATAAAAGAAAATATAGGGATAAACCTTGAATTTATAAGATTTTGCTTGACTTTTAGACGGGATTTTGATATAAATAAAAATGATGTTTTTTAACTGTTAGAGCAGATTTGCAATCAATTCTGCAAAAGCAGGGTTGATTTTTTAAAACGTAGAGGAGGTGTATACACAATGAAGATGACATTCCAACCAAAAAAGAGACAGAGATCTAAAGTTCATGGATTCAGAAGCAGAATGAGTACTGCAGGCGGAAGAAAAGTATTGGCTGCAAGAAGATTAAAAGGTAGAAAAAAATTATCAGCATAGGCCACATATTTGTGGTCTTTTCTTCTTTATAGGATGATTTTTTTTGTAAGAAAAGCAGACGAAAAAAAGGAATATTAGATGAAATATTCAGAATCATTGAAGAAAAACAGAGATTTTCAGAACGTATATAAAAAAGGAAAGTCTTATGCGAACAGATATCTTGTCATGTATGTTCTGAAAAATGATACCGAGCGCAACCGATTGGGAATATCGGTAAGTAAAAAAGTAGGAAATAGTGTTATAAGACATCATGTAACCCGTTTGATCAGAGAAAGCTACAGACTACAGGAAGACATGTTTAATAGTGGTTTAGACATTGTAGTCATCGCAAGAAATACAGCAAAGGATATTTCATATCATGAAGTGGAGAGTGCTTTATTACATCTTGGAGGTCTTCATAAAATTTTAAAGTAACGGTCGTAGGACTGATTTTAGAAAAGAAGATGGAATCATTTTGAAAAAATTATTGATTGCTTTGATAAAGTTTTATAGAAAGTATATTTCTCCAATGAAAACAACAAAATGTCCATACTGTCCAACCTGTTCCACCTATGGGTTAGAGGCTGTCGAGAAGTATGGCGCATTCAAAGGTGGAGCGCTTGCGCTGTGGAGAATTTTAAGATGTAATCCTTTTTCAAAAGGCGGATATGATCCCGTTCCATAATGGAGGTATTTTCAGTGTCAGAGATGTTATTAACAGCATATAATGGTGCGATTCTTGGTCCGATCGCCAAGCTGCTTGGCTGGATCATGAATGGACTTTATATTTTAATGGAAAAAATCGGTATTTCCAATGTCGGTTTATCCATTATTCTGTTTACAATTGTAATTTATGCATTAATGTTCCCGCTGACTTATAAACAGCAGAAGTTCTCAAAGTTATCTCAGAAAATGAATCCTGAATTACAGGCAATTCAGAAAAAGTACAAAGATAAAAAAGACCAGGCATCTTTAATGAACATGCAGACAGAGCAGCAGCAGGTTTATGAAAAGTATGGAGTTTCTCCAACTGGAAGCTGCGTGCAGATGTTGATCCAGATGCCATTATTATTTGCATTATATCGTGTGTTCATGAATGTACCTGCTTACATCAGCAGTGTAAAGGCCGGATATATGGGATTAGTCAACAGTATTATGGCAACATCCGGATATCAGGATACCATGGCACAGCTTGTAACGGATTTAAACTTAAAAACAGTTGTGGTTGATTTTACAGCAACTGATACAACAACTTTACAGAATTATATTGTAGATGTACTTTACAAAATGAATTCCTCAGGATGGGATGCATTAAAGAGTGCGTTCCCAAGTCTGAATGATTCCATTTCATCTACGTATGAAGTTGTTTCTCATGTAAATAATTTTATTTCCTTAAATATTTCAGATACTCCGCTTGATATCATCCGTTCCGGATTTGCAAGCCACAGCTATCTGATCATTGTTTTAGCAGTATTGATTCCTGTTATTTCTTATATAACACAGGTACTGAACATTAAATTGATGCCTACAGCAGCTACAGCCGGCGGGGATAATGATGCAATGGCTCAGCAGATGAAGATGATGAACCGTACGATGCCATTATTCTCACTTGTAATGTGTTTCACTGTTCCGGTAGGTCTTGGTATTTACTGGATCGCAAGTGCGGTAGTCAGAAGTATCCAGCAGTATTTCCTGAACAAACATTTTGATAAGATCGACCTGAATGAGATTATTGCAAAGAACCAGGAAAAGGCAAAGAAGAGACGTGAAAAAATGGGAATCTCCGAAAAACAGATTTCCAATGCTGCACATATGAACACAAGACAGGTAGCACCAAGTCCAAAGAGTTCTGTTAAAACGACAGCAGAAAAAGAATTAGAAGTTGAGAAAGCAGCTGCATTGAAGGCAAATGCAAAACCAGACAGCATGGCGGCAAAAGCAAATCTGGTTCGTGATTTCAACGAGAGAAATAATAAAAAGAATCAGTAAAAATGGAAATGCTTTTTCATTGAAGAAGGCAAAACGTGGAGGTTGTTGTTATGGAGTATATTGAAATATCAGCAAAAACAGTAGACGATGCGATCACAGAAGCACTTGTAAGACTTGGAACGACCAGTGATAAGATTGAGATGGAAGTCATTGATAAAGGAAGTGCCGGATTTTTAGGACTTGCAAGAAGAGATGCGGTGATCAAGGTTCGTAAAAAATATTCAGTCGAAGGCAGCATTCAGGAATTTTTAGAGCAGGTATTTGCTGCTATGGATCTGAAAGTTGAGATCATTATCACACAGGATGAAGAAAGCAATACTTACAATGTAGAATTAAAGGGCGATGATATGGGCATCCTGATCGGAAAGAGAGGACAGACCCTTGATTCTTTACAGTATCTGACCAATCTTGCTGTAAATAAACAGTCTGAAGAGTATATTAAGGTAAAGATCGATACAGAAGATTATCGTAAGAGAAGAAAAGAGACACTGGAAAATCTTGCAAAGAACATTGCTTATAAGGTAAAAAGAACAAAACGTCCGGTTTCCTTAGAACCAATGAACCCATTTGAGCGAAGAGTGATTCATTCTGCTTTACAGAATGATAAATTTGTTACAACACACAGTGAAGGGGAAGAACCATACAGACATGTTGTTGTTACATTAAAAAGAGAAAAAGAATATACAAGAAAATAAATTAAAAATTTTCCTGTATAAATGAAGAGGGAGCTGCACGTTACAAAGCGCGATCATAATGCAGGATCGTGTTTTGCGGCGTGCAGTTTCTGCCGATATAGGAAGCTTAATATTAGTTGTTTAAAATGTGAAAAAGAAAGGGTATCGATATGAAGACGGATACAATTGCTGCAATTGCAACTGCCATGTCAAGTTCAGGAATCGGAATCGTAAGAATCAGTGGAGAAGAAGCTGTATCAGTGACGGAAAAGATTTTTGAGATGAAAAATCATAAAACGTTGTCAGAAATGCCGACACATACGATTCATTATGGACACATTCATGATGGAGACGAAGTAATTGATGAAGTTATGGTACTGCTGATGCGTGGACCCAAAAGTTATACAAGAGAAGATACCGTTGAGATAGATTGTCATGGCGGCGTATATGTCATGAAGAGAATATTAGAGACCGTGATCAAATACGGAGCACGTCCGGCAGAACCGGGAGAATTTACAAAGCGCGCATTCATGAATGGAAGAATTGACCTTTCACAGGCAGAATCGGTGATCGATGTGATCAATTCCAAGAATGAATTTGCATTAAAAAGTTCTTTAAGCCAGTTGTCAGGTGCAGTTTCTGAAAAAGTAAAAGAAATACGTGGCACGATTTTACATGAGATCGCTTTTATAGAAAGTGCTTTAGACGATCCGGAGCATATCAGTCTGGAAGGATATCCGGAACAGCTGGCAGAAATTGTAACAGAGACAGAAAGAAAGATAGAAAAGCTCCTGGCAAATAGCGATAATGGAAAAATGCTGAAAGAAGGAATTTCTACAGTCATTGTTGGTAAACCAAACGCCGGAAAATCATCTCTGCTGAATACGTTAGTAGGAGAAGAAAAGGCAATTGTTACGGATATTGCAGGAACTACACGAGATGTGTTAGAAGAACAGATCAACCTGAATGGTATTTTGTTAAATGTCATTGATACTGCCGGAATCCGTGACACAGAAGATATAGTAGAAAAAATCGGAGTGGAACGTGCGAAAAAGTATTTAAACGATGCAGATCTTGTGATCTATGTCGTAGATACTTCAACAGCACTTGATGAGAATGATTATGAGATCATGAAATTACTGCAAGATCGTCATGCAATAGTTCTTTTAAATAAATCAGATCTTACTCCGGTTACAACAGTAGAGGATATCAGAAAACATCTGAATAAAAAAATGATCGCAATTTCTGCAAAAGAGCAGACGGGCATTGATGAATTGACAGAATCAATCAAAGAAATGTTCTTTTCCGGGACTGTTACATTTAATGATGAAGTTTATATTACAAATATTCGTCACAAAACAGCTTTACAGGAGGCTTCAAGAAGTTTACAGTTAGTATTGCAGAGCATAGAAGATGGAATGCCGGAAGATTTCTATTCCATCGATCTGATGAATGCATATGAAGAACTTGGATCAATCATTGGGGAAGCGGTAGAAGATGATCTGGTCAATGAGATTTTCAGTAAATTCTGTATGGGAAAATAGACATTAGATGAGGATAAAAAGATGGAAGAAAAGAAAATTCCGTGTGTAGAAGAAACGTATGATGTAGTGATCGTCGGTGCTGGTCATGCCGGATGTGAAGCTGCACTTGCATGTGCAAGACTTGGACTTGAAACAATTATTTTTACCGTAAGTGTCGACAGTATTGCTTTAATGCCATGTAATCCAAATATTGGCGGCAGTTCAAAAGGGCATCTGGTCCGGGAGATTGATGCGCTCGGCGGTGAGATGGGAAAAAATATCGATAAGACATTTATCCAGTCAAAGATGCTGAACAAATCAAAAGGACCGGCAGTCCATTCACTTCGTGCGCAGGCTGACAAGTTAAATTACAGCATGGAGATGCGAAAAACATTACAGAATACAGAGCATCTTACCATCCGTCAGGCAGAAGTATCTGAGATTATGACGGAAAATGTGTCCGTAGAAGGCGGAAAAGAGTTGCAGAAAATTACAGGTGTAAAAACCTTTTCCGGTGCAATTTATCATTGTAAGGCAGTTGTTTTATGTACTGGCACCTATCTTCGTGCAAGATGCCTGACTGGGGAAATGATCACGTATACAGGACCGAATGGTCTTCAGGCAGCAAACTATCTGACAGATTCTTTAAAAGAGCATGGAATTGAGATGTTCCGTTTTAAGACCGGAACACCGGCAAGAATCGATAGACGATCCATTGATTTTTCAAAAATGCAGGAACAGAAGGGCGATGAAAGGGTTGTTCCATTTTCCTTTACAACAAATCCGGAGGATGTCCAGATTGATCAGGTTTCCTGTTGGCTGACATATACCAATGAAAAAACACATGAGATTATCCGTAATAATTTAGATAGATCTCCAATTTATGCAGGTATTATCGAGGGTACCGGACCAAGATACTGTCCGTCTATCGAGGACAAAGTTGTAAAATTTGCAGACAAAGACAGACATCAGATTTTTATTGAACCAGAGGGAATCAATACAAATGAGATGTATGTAGGCGGAATGTCTTCCTCCTTGCCGGAGGATGTTCAGCATGAAATGTATCGGACACTTCCTGGATTAGAACATGTTAAAATCGTACGAAATGCGTATGCAATCGAATATGACTGTATTAATCCGAATCAGTTATATGCAACACTTGAATTTAAAAAGATCAAAGGTCTGTTTTCAGGCGGACAGTTTAATGGAAGCAGCGGTTATGAAGAAGCTGCATGCCAGGGACTTGTAGCAGGTATCAATGCAGCAATGAGCATTTTGGGAAAAGAAGCATTGGTATTAGATCGTTCAGAAGCATATATCGGTGTTCTGATCGATGATCTTGTAACAAAAGAAAATCATGAACCATACCGTATGATGACTTCCAGAGCAGAATATCGTCTGCTACTTCGTCAGGATAATGCTGATCTTCGGTTATCAAAAAAGGGATATGAAATCGGTCTGATCTCGCAGGAACGCTATGACTGGGTTTGTAAAAAAGAAGTATTGATCCAGCAGGAAATTGAGCGTGTTGGCGGAGTGAAAATTGGTGCAAATAAAGAAGTCCAGACTCTGTTAGAAAGCTATGGAAGCATTCCATTAAATACAGGAACAACATTGACAGAGTTGATCCGCAGACCGGAGCTTGACTATGAGAAGCTGGCTGCTATTGATAAAGAGAGACCAGAGCTTCCGGATGATGTAAAAGAACAGGTAAATATTAATATTAAATATGATGGTTATATTACCAGACAGATTAAGCAGGTAGAGCATTATAAAAAATTAGAGACAAAGAAAATACCGGAAGATTTTGACTATGATGAAGTACCAAGTCTTCGTATTGAAGCAAGACAGAAGCTGAAGCTGTATAAACCATTATCAATTGGACAGGCATCCAGAATTTCAGGGGTATCGCCGGCTGATATTTCCGTATTGCTTGTTTATATGGAGCAGATGAGATACCATAAATAGAAAGGACTACAAATGTCATATAATTTAAATCAGTTTTTAAAAGGATTAGAAGAGCTTCAGACCAAACTTGATGATACTCAGGTGAACCAGTTTATCCAATATTATGAGATGCTGGTGGAAAAGAATAAAGTAATGAATCTGACGGCCATTACAGAATTTGATGAAGTAATTGAAAAACATTTTCTGGACAGTCTGTCTTTGATTAAGGTATATGATCTGACGAAAGAAGTTTCTGTTCTTGATATGGGAACCGGTGCCGGATTTCCTGGTATTCCTTTAAAAATTGCATTTCCACAGCTTCAGGTGACACTTGCAGATTCACTGAATAAACGAATTCTCTTTTTGCAGGAAGTAATTGATACACTTGGATTAGAAAAAGTTGAAGCAATCCATGCAAGAGCAGAAGAACTTGGAAGAAATAAAGAATACAGAGAGCAGTATGATCTTGTTGTTTCAAGAGCAGTTGCAAATCTTGCATCTCTTGGAGAATATTGTATTCCGTTTGTGAAGCTTGGTGGGGAGTTTATTTCTTATAAATCCGGTGAAATCGAAGAGGAAGTGAAAAATGCAAAGAATGCAGTTTTTCTTCTTGGAGGAAAAGTAAAAGAAGTATATAAATTTGATCTCTATGAGCAAAAGAGATCTTTTGTAAGAATCGAAAAAGTAAAAGGAACACCAAAGGCTTATCCGCGAAAAGCCGGAACACCAACAAAAATGCCATTATAAAAAGAATAAAAAGAAAGCGTCTGAAAAACAGCCGATATTTAAGAAGGTATCATTTTTTCAGGCGCTTCTTTTTTATTAGATTATGTTGGTTAAATGATATAATCAAATTGTCTGATTAAATATTGGAAGTTTTATTGTGCAAAAAATGAATTTACGGCTTCTAATACTTTATCTGGAATTTCAAGCTGCGGGTATTTCTTGCAATTTGAGAGATACATGATCTCTATATTGGAATTCAATTTTCGATAAGAATCAGCAGAAGCAATAGAGCTTTGTCCGGTCTGGCTCTGAATAATAGAAAGCGGTGTTTCTAACTTTTTCAATGCATGCTCAATGCTATTCTTTGTATAATTTGCTTCCATACTTCCCATGAGATATTTTCCGTGGCTGAAATTCATATGGGCAGCCTCATAATAAGCATCAATCAGTTTGGAAGAAATAAACTGAGGTTTCGCATAATATTCCGTACGGAAATTCCTGGTAATGGCCGTATTACTTACCTTCAGGTTATAAAGGAAAGTTCCTAAAATCGGAAGTTCAAATAAAGTCTTGCGGATAGAAGCATACTTATCAGTTGTAATACGAAGATCCTTTAATGCAGTAGGATTAATCGCAATAATAGAATTCATCAGATTCTTATCCATATTTGCAGCAAGTACTGCAAAAGAGATAGATTCATTAGAAACGATTACATCCGGTTTTTCTCCGATGATCTGATGAATAAAATCTGTGATCAGTTGGACATATAGATAATTCGTATAAGTAAGATATGGCTTGTCGGAACGGCCACATCCAAGAAGATCTAAGGTATAAACGGTATGTTTTTTCTCGAGCTTACGGATCACCTTGCACCATTCATAAGAAGAACTTACCGGATCAAGGTCATGGATCAGTAATAATGGGTTTCCTGTTCCTCTTTTTGTATAATAAATCTTTCCATTCTTCCAGTCAAAATAATCCCCTGTTTCAGATTTTAATATATTTTTAATGTCTGCCGTCGCGTTGATAAAGCGATTAACAAAATGAATACTTCCGGCAGCAAGTGCTGTTAATAAGAAGAAGTGACGTATATTCTTTTTCATAGAAAGACCTCCATTCATGCACTTGTATAATGTGCGTGCTTTTCTAATATCTATTATATCCGTTTTGTAGAATATTACCAAGCTTTTTTTGTGTTTAAAAGCAAATAAAAAAATGTTTTATTTCTACTGTCAGATTAAAGAATATGACCAAAAAACTCACTATATTTTTTGTAATTTAAGTTATGAAAGAAACCACCTTTTGACTGCTGAATCTTGAAAACTTCACAATGAAATTTTGAAGTAGATTATTTGTACGTTACAGCATATAATAAAATTATCACGCAAAGTATGCGTAAATAGGTTTAAGATAGAGAAATAGGCTGCCGCTCGAAGTGTGTGGAGATAGTGATCATAATCAAAGATTCATGATAGAAATAGACTGTCGGCGAAAGATAAAAAAATTATTTGTATTTGACGAACGGCGAAATGATTGAATAATTATTTACATATATATGAACTAGATGATGAATTATTTTGAATAACTATGTAACAGTGTTGGAGAAAAAGTATGGATGAAATCTTGAATTATCTTAAAAAATTAAAAATGGAATACACAACAAAGAAGCAGGAATTAGAAGAAAAACAGGAAGCATTGAAAAAACTTTTAAGAAAAAATGCAGAAGAACAGACAACAATCGAAGCAAATACAGATGAAAGCTATGAACTTTTTACACCAAGACAGGTAAATGTAGAACAAAAAGTAAGAATGCAGGCTTTAAAAGAAGAAAGTGCTCAAAAGAAACAGATATTAGATAATATAGAGAAAGAGTTGGATTCTTGTAAAAATAAAATCACCGATATTGAAAAAATAATGAGACAAGCTAAAAATATCGCAGAAAAAGAAAAAAAGTCTGTTGAAAGTAAGGCGGAAGCACAACAAATAGCAGCTACAATAGAAGAATACATGGAGAAGAACCAGCAATTTCTATATGACGTACTTGGAAAATTAGAATTATGTGCTAAATTAATTGACTTTGATCCAGTAAGATGTAAATTGGAGTTGAGTGATACAATGAAGAAGATTGTAGATTCTATTTCAGATGACAATCAGACAGAAAAAAATGTTTCACGTGAAACATTGTAGATTATACAAAAAATATAAGTTTTTGATCTCACAGGATAAATGTTGTTGCAAATGATATTGCAGGCTGCTAGAATGTGAAAACACAGTTCTTGTTCTAATGAATTATAAGATTACAATATTTTATATAAAAACAATTTAAAACAAAGGCAAATTACTGAAAAATTTCAAAGTAAAAGTAAAAATTACGAAATGAAACAATAAAATGTTTCACGTGAAACATTTTATTATAGATTTACAAGTGTTGAAGTGCTATAATGCATAAGTGAACGTTACGCAAGTAATGAAAAATGAATTTGTGTAAAAATGGTAATGAAAATGATATAAGGTATAAATTTTCAGAAAGGATTTGAAGATGGGTAGAATTATAGCAGTGGCAAACCAAAAAGGCGGTGTTGGAAAAACAACAACAGCCATTAACCTGGCAGCTTGCCTTGCAGAAGCTGGGAAAAAAGTGCTGGCAATTGATCTTGATCCACAGGGGAATATGACAAGTGGGCTTGGTGTAGATAAAAACGAAGTGGAAAATACTGTTTATGAATTAATGCTTGATGAATGTACCGTCAAAGAAAGTATGACAGATACAGTAGTTGAGGGAATGCAGGTAATTCCATCGAATGTAAATCTTGCCGGAGCAGAAATAGAATTACTTGGAATTAATGAAAAAGAATATATTTTAAAAAATGCAGTGGATTATGTCAAAGATGACTATGATTTTATTATAATAGATTGCCCACCATCCTTAAATATGCTGACAATCAATGCCATGACAACAGCAAATTCTGTATTGGTTCCGATCCAATGTGAATATTATGCATTAGAGGGATTGAGTCAGTTGATACATACAATTGATCTGGTTCAGAAAAGATTAAATCCGGATCTTCAGATTGAAGGAATTGTATTTACCATGTTTGATGTCAGAACGAATCTTTCTGTTCAGGTAGTACAGAATGTAAAAAGTAATTTGGATGCAAAGATATACGATACACTGATTCCACGAAATATCAGACTTGCAGAGGCCCCATCACATGGATTGCCAATTAATATGTACGATACCAGATCAGCCGGAGCAGAAAGCTATCGGTTATTAGCAAAGGAAGTAATAGAAAGGACGGATATATAAATATGGCTACCGCAAAGAAAAATGGACTTGGAAAAGGACTGGATTCTCTGATCACAGATAAAGTTGGATTAAGTAATAGAACAACAGTCTCAAAGAAAACAGAAGAAAAGAAAGAAAAATCCATCGAAGGAATTCTTGTAAACATTAACAAGGTAGAACCAAACCGTTCCCAGCCAAGAAAAAATTTTGATGAAGATGCGTTGCTGGAATTAGCAGAATCTATTAAGCAATTTGGACTGTTACAGCCATTGCTTGTGCAGGAAAAAGATGGATATTATGAGATTATTGCCGGAGAAAGAAGATGGAGAGCTGCAAAGCTTGCAAAATTAAAAGAAGTTCCGGTTATTATCAAAAAACTGAATGACCAGGAAATCGTAGAAATATCGCTGATTGAAAATATTCAGAGAGAAAACTTAAATCCGATAGAAGAAGCAGTTGCATACAAAAGACTTTTGACAGAGTTTCATTTAAAACAGGACGAAATCGCAGAACGTGTTTCTAAAAGCAGAACAGCAGTTACGAATTCCATGCGTCTGTTAAAGCTGAATGAAAAAGTACAGCAGATGGTAATCGAGGATATGATATCAACGGGCCACGCAAGAGCACTTCTTGGAATTGAAGATTTAGAAAAACAGTATCTCGTAGCACAGAAGATTTTTGATGAAAAATTGAGTGTACGTGAAACAGAAAAGTTGGTAAAGAAAATTCAGCAGGAAAAAGATATGCCTGCGGAGAAAACAGAACAGAAAGAAAATCCGGCTATTGCAGCAATTTATCATGATCTGGAAGAAAAAATGAAAACAATTCTTGGAACAAAGGTAGCTATTAACCAGAAAAATGATAAAAAAGGAAAGATTGAGATAGAGTACTATTCCATGGAAGAGTTAGACCGGATCATGGATCTGTTTTGTACAATTGAAAAATAAAAAGCAAACAAGAAAGGATAAAAAATGATCGCAGAATATTTAGGATTTGATTCCGATTATATTATTATCGGACTGGCAGCATTAGTTCTTATTTTGATCATCTTAATGATCGTGAATGTTGTACAGATGAGTAAATTAAAAAAGAATTACCGTATTTTTATGAATGGTAAAAATGCAAAGACCTTGGAAGATACTTTGATCCAAAGACTGGATCAGGTAGATGAACTGATCGCGGCAAACAAAGCAAACGAGAAAAATATCAAAACATTATTTAAAAATATGGAAAAAACCTATCAGAAAATGGGACTTGTAAAATACGATGCGTTCCATGAAATGGGCGGTAAACTCAGCTTCTCACTTGCCATGTTAGATGAGAAAAATAATGGATATATCATCAGTGCAATGCATACAAGAGAAGGCTGCTATACTTATATCAAAGAGATTATTGACGGAAACTCAGTAATTGTACTTTCTGAAGAAGATCAGGAAGCTTTAAAACAGGCACTGGGAGAAAAATAAAAAGAAGGAATTGTTATGCATAAATTTTTGAGAGCCATAGGCTTTTCGAACATAACGAAAAGTGAATTGGAAGAACTACTGAAACAGATAATTGAAAGACCAATGGTTCAAAAAGTGGCAGAAGATTCAGAAGGAAATGAATTCGCAGAACTTTCCAAAGAATTCGGAGAATTTTTTGGACTGTCACTGCGTGGAAATTTCAGAGAAGATGATTCTTTTGAATTTTCTTATTATTATCCGTATTTTTGCGGAACAAAAATATCGACGACGGAACAGGTAGACATCGAAAAACATGCAGAAAAAGAATCCTATGCGGGTATCTGCGATGAGGTAAGACTTGGCGTGACACTTATTTTCTATCTGCAAAATGTACCGGATTATCTTGCAGTAAAAAATAATAAATTCTATCTGAATCAGCCGGCCGGAGTTATCTTGGGAGCACTGTCTACAGAAGGAAAAATTCTTCTTCCAATCAACAAGGATGAGAAAAAACAGCAGATTACAGAGCAGAATAAACAGGATAGAAATTCGTTGATTGCGGAAGCACGAAAAGGAAACGAAGATGCTATCGAGAATCTGACATTGGAAGATATTGATACCTATTCCCTTCTTTCCAGACGGGTGCAGCGCGAGGATATTCTAAGTATTGTTGATTCTTATTTTATGCCGTATGGGATTGAGAGTGATCAGTATTCAGTTCTTGGAGAAATTATGGACTGGCGCCTGTTACAAAATGAATACACTGAAGAAAATGTTTATGCATTGGATCTGATGTGCAATGAAATGGAATTTTGTGTCTGCATCAATCAGAAAGATCTCCTTGGAGAACCGGCAGTAGGAAGAAGATTTAAAGGAAATATCTGGCTGCAGGGAAGTGTAAAATATCAGGAATAAAAAAGTTTACATAATGAATAAGAATAAAAAGAAAAAGTTGAACTTCGAGTGCATTTGAGATATAATAATGCAGTAACACAAATTGTCGGTGTAAAACCGACATAGGTTCTCATAGTTAAATGGATATAACAAGTGCCTCCTAAGCACTAGTTGTGGGTTCGATTCCCGCTGGGAACATCTGTTTTAAAGCAGTAATGATTGAAAAAGTCATTGCTGCTTTTTCTGTTATTCGTAGAGATAGAATCAAAGAGGATGTTGTTATTTCACTGTTAAATGAATCATTTTGCTGATGGCAATATTGGCGGAGTTTAGAATATGGTTTAAATAAGAATTACCAAAATTAAGATGGTTGCACATTGACAGCAGTTGTCAACCTGCATTACTTTATATAAAGGTAAGCGCTTCCTAAAATTTTCAGAGGAGATAACCGGTAATGAATGGATTAAAATTTATTAGAACTCAGTGTAATTTGTCGTTAAATAATGTAGCACAGACATTGAATGTGTCACGCCAAATCGTCAGTGCCTGGGAAAATGGAAAAAAGGATATTCCAAAAGAACGAAAGGAACAGCTGGCAAATTATTTTGGGATTAATGCAC
>CAKRLC010000025.1 GCA_934358955.1 uncultured Roseburia sp.
CTGATCCGTCGTAATGCGATCGAGACAGGTGTGTATTGTATCACAGCAATGGATACAGCAAATGCACTGGCACGAAGCTTAGAGACAGCTACAGAAGATCTGACACCGATCGATATTGCTACAGTGAAGAATTTATAAAATAATGTTTGAATGGGGCGCTTTTGCGCCCCATTTTGTGCTACAGGAAATGGAGGCAGACGGCATGAAAAAATACGATGATGATCTTGAATTTGGATCTTTGAATGAAGATTCAAAGGATTTCCGTGTGATAGTACCCATCATTATTGTTGCAGTTCTTCTGGTGATCGTAATTGCCGCATTGGTACTTATAGGAAAAAACGGTAAAAATAAAGATGCTGGTGCTAATCTGGTGGCAACAGAGCAGAGCGAGACAGAAGAAAGTACGGATGACAGAGCGACAGAATCTGTCGGAGCAACCGAGAATATGGAGGATGATGCCGAGGATCCGCAGAGCAGTAATCTGGAAAGTGAGACGGGTGCCAGCGTGGATGTGACAGAACTGCTGTCAGCAGGAGACGTGGCAGAGTCAGAAGAAATCACCTTTGGTATAGATGTGGCAAAATACCAGGGAACGATCGACTGGAGCCAGGTGGCTTCTTCCGGTGTGCAGTTTGCGATGGTACGTGTTGGATACCGGACACAAAAAACGGGTGAGATCGTTGCAGATTCCAATGCCAGATATAATATGCAGGAGGCACTGGCGAATGGAATAAAAGTAGGTGCATATTTCTTTTCATCAGCTGTGAACGAAGAAGAGGCGGTGCAGGAGGCAGACTGGGTAGCTGATTACATTTCCCAGTATCAGATCACCTATCCGGTTGCATTTAACTGTGAGGGTTTTGAACAGGAAGAGAGCAGGCAGTACACGCTGACACAGACGGAGAGGACTGATATTGCGATCGCATTTTTAAATGAGATTTATAACCGCGGATATACACCGATGTTTTATGCAGCGAAAAATGAATTGCTTGACGATGCCAAATGGGATACTTCACGAATAGAGAAAACTTATAAGATCTGGGTTTCACAGTATCCGATCGTCGCATATCCAGAGACAACACAGTCTGACTATACTGGAACCCATGCAATGTGGCAGTATACGAACCGTGGAACTGTAGCGGGTATCAGTAAGCCGGTAGACGTTGATATTGCATATTTTGGTTATGCAGGAACAGCAGAGGCTAAAAGTGATATTGCACCGGAAAAAGTAAATGCGGATGCAGAGGCTTTGATGAAATTTTCAGACGTGAACGAAACCGTTACTGCAAAGCAGTCTACTAACCTTAGAAATATCCCAAGCCAGGGATCTGATGCAACAGTTGTGGCAACATTACAGAATGGCGATACTGTCACGCGGACAGGTGTGAGTAACAGTGGATGGTCGCGTGTCAGCTATAATGGTCAGACGTTGTATGCAGTATCCAGCTATCTGACGACAGATCTGGGGTATAAAGCTCCTGCAACCAATACAGGTGCAGAGACAACAACCGCTGGCGCAGGATCAGGAGATGGACTGAAAACAAAATTTACTGACTGCAATGATATTGTAACAGCAAAGATCGAAGTGAATTTAAGGACACTTCCAAGCGTTACAAACCCGGATGCAGCGGTGGTTGCTGTACTGAAAAATGGAGAGAACGTAACAAGAACCGGAATCAATACGGATTATGGCTGGTCAAGGGTGGATTATAATGGTCAGACTCTCTATTGTATTTCCAGTTATCTGACTAATGTACAGTAAAACAAGAATTTGTTATTGTGAAAAAAAGTGATTTTAATCCTATATTGAAAGGTTTTGCACAATCTGCTATCATAGGCATGAAGGCAATAGTTTGACAGAGCGAGGTACCTATGAAAAAAATTCCTTTGAGAAGGATCATTGCAGCAGCTGTTTTGGCGTGCAGCCTTACGGTTACAACTGCTTATGCAGATGTAACGCAGGATGATATTAACAATGCCAAAAATCAGTTGGATGATCTGAACGATCAGAAAAAAGACGCCCAGAATGAAGTAAACGATATCAATGATAAAAAAACAGGACTACAAAGTGACCTGAATAATTTAAATGGACAGATGACCAATATTGTATCTTCTATGAACCAGCTGGA
The DNA here is from genome assembly GCA_934358955.1 of uncultured Roseburia sp. Classification (GTDB taxonomy): domain Bacteria; phylum Bacillota; class Clostridia; order Lachnospirales; family Lachnospiraceae; genus Roseburia. The sequence continues at coordinate 2,130 of CAKRLC010000025.1, forward strand.
ATCACAGATATCAGACAAGCAGCAGGAACTGGATACGCTTGGAAAGAAGATATCAGAGACACAGCAGGAGTTAGAGAAGGCAAGACAGCGTTCTGCAGATCAGTATGAGGATATGAAAGTGCGCATCCGGTATATGTATGAGAATGGGACAGAGTCCATGCTTGCGACGTTTCTTTCTTCGTCGTCTTTTGCAGATTTTTTAAACCGTGCTGAATATATTTCCCAGATTAATAAATATGACAGACAGCAGCTGCAGAATTTTATAGCGGTGCAAAATGAGATTGCAGAGGCAGAAGCTTCTTTACAGGAACAGAAGGAGACGATGCAGAGCGAGAAGACGAACCTGCTTTCTTTACAGAGCAATATGAAGCAAAAACAAAATTCCGTCAGCAGCCTGATCGATCAGACCCAGGCAAATATTGATCAGACAAGCTCCGATCTTGAAAATGCGAAAAATAAGGTGGATGATCTGGAAAACAAAATAAAACAGATGGAAGAATATGAGAGGCAGTTAGAAGCACAGAAAGCGAGAGAAGATGCCAAACGTCTGGAAGAGATCCGAAGACAGGAAGCAGAAAACAGCAACGTTCAGTATACCTATACTGCGCAGGATGGAGATGCTTATCTGCTTGGAGCAATCATCCAGTGTGAATCAGATGGGGAACCTTATGAAGGAAAGCTGGCGGTAGCAAGCGTTGTGCTGAACCGTGTAAAGAGCAGCTATTTTCCAAATACGATCGCCGGTGTGATTTACCAGAGTGGCCAGTTTTCACCGGTCGCCAGTGGGCGTTACGCATTGCGCCTGGAACAGGGGGTAAATAACACCTGCATGAGAGCGGCGGAGGAAGCACTTGGCGGAAATATCACAAATGACTGTCTGTATTTCAGAACAGTCATTGAAGGAATTGAAGGAACCATTATCGGACATCATATATTTTATTAATTTTATAAAATCCGGAAGAAGAAGTGCAGAAACTGCATTTCTTCTTTTTTGTATATAATGCACAAAAAAAGTAGCGGAAGCAGTAGAAAACAGCCGAAGTAAATGATAAAAATTTAACAAAAAGTAGTCGGAAAGAAAGATAATAAGACTGAGAAAGTGAAAAAATAATGAAAAAAAGAGAAACCTATTGCAAATAAAAATAAAATATGGTAGCATGAGAAAGTACTGAAAAAGCCAATAAAAACGCTTGTTACATAAAGAGTGCAAGTGAAATAAGAAAAAAATTGAAATAAGGAAAAAGAGAGGCTATGCTCTTTTTTTTAAAAAAAGATTGTTAAAAAATTAACGGCGTTTTTAGGCAACTTTACATTTAGTAGGAAACAAAATCTCTGCGACAGAGCGGAATTTTGTACCACGAAACCGAAGGGAGAATTTCAAAATGGCAAGAAAAGTAGTTTTAGCAGGCGCATGCCGTACAGCAATTGGTAAGATGGGCGGAGCATTAAGCAATACTCCAGCTGCAGATTTGGGGGCAATTGTTATCAAAGAGGCATTAAACAGAGCAGGCGTAAAACCTGAAATGGTTGACGAAGTAAAAATGGGTTGTGTAATCCAGGCAGCTCAGGGACAGAACGTTGCACGTCAGGCTTCTATCAAAGCAGGACTCCCAATCGAAGTTCCAGCAATCACGATCAACGTTGTATGTGGTTCTGGTTTGAAATGTGTCAATGATGCAGCTACCATGATCATGGCAGGAGAAGCTGATATCGTTGTTGCAGGTGGTATGGAAAATATGTCAATGGCACCATATGCTATGACAAAAGCTCGTTTTGGATATCGTATGAACAATGCAACAATCATTGATACGATGGTAAACGATGCATTAACAGATGCATTCAATCATTATCATATGATGATTACAGCAGAGAACGTATGTGATAAATATGGTATTACAAGAGAAGAATTAGATGAGTTCTCAGCAAACAGCCAGCAGAAATGTGAAAAAGCAATTGCTGAAGGCAAATTTGCTGATGAGATCGTTCCTGTTCCTGTAAAAGTGAAAAAAGAGATCGTAAACTTTGTTACAGATGAAGGCCCACGTGCCGGCACAACAGCAGAGTCTTTAGCAAAATTAAAATGCTGCTCTGGTAAAGAAGGCGGACTTGTTACAGCTGGTAACGCTTCCGGTATCAACGATGGTGCTGCAGCCGTTGTTGTTATGAGCGAAGAAAAAGCAAAAGAACTTGGTGTTACACCAATGGCTACATGGGTAGCTGGAGCACTTGGCGGAGTTGAGCCAGAAATCATGGGTGTTGGACCTGTTGCTTCTACAAAGAAAGTATTAGCTAAGACAGGACTTTCTATCGATGATATGGATCTGATCGAAGCAAACGAAGCTTTCGCAGCTCAGTCTATCGCAGTTGCAAGAGATTTACACTTCGATATGTCTAAAGTCAATGTAAATGGTGGAGCAATCGCACTTGGACATCCAGTAGGAGCTTCCGGATGCCGTATCCTTGTTACATTATTACATGAGATGCAGAAGAGAGATTCCCACAGAGGTCTTGCTACATTATGTATCGGTGGCGGAATGGGATGCTCTACAATCGTTGAGAGATAATTTAACAAAAATTGACTGCTGTACCAAGCGTACAGCAGTTCATTATGCTGGAAAAATAAAGAGAATATTTTCCATAATTATTGTTGGCAATAAGATTGCCAATCAGAATAGTATGAAAACAGATTTCAGGAGGTACTGACATGAAAGTTGGTGTAATTGGCGCAGGAACAATGGGACAGGGTATTGCAAAAGCATTTGCCCAGGTAGAAGGATATGAAGTAGCTCTTTGTGATATCAAACAGGAATGGGCTGAAGGCGGAAAAGCTAAAATCCAGAAGGGATATGCAAGACTTGTAGAAAAAGGAAAAATGACACAGGAAGCTGTTGATGCAATCCTTGCAAAAATCACTCCAGGTTTAAAAGAAGACCTTTGCGCAGACTGCGATCTGATCGTAGAAGCAGCATTTGAAGATATGGGAGTTAAGAAAACAACATTCCAGGAATTAGACAAGATCGCAAAACCAGAATGTATTTTCGCTTCTAATACATCCAGCCTTTCTATTACAGAAATCGGAAATGGCCTGAGCCGTCCAATGGTTGGTATGCATTTCTTCAACCCTGCAGACCGTATGAAATTAATCGAAGTTATCGCTGGTGTAAACACACCTGTTGAGACCGTTGATGCTATCAAGAAGATTTCTGTTGAAATCGGAAAAACACCTGTACAGGTAAATGAAGCAGCAGGATTTGTTGTAAACCGTATTTTAATCCCAATGATCAACGAAGCAGCTTTCATCAAGATGGAAGGTGTATCTGATGTTGCAGGTATTGATGCAGCTATGAAGCTTGGTGCAAATCATCCAATGGGACCATTAGAGTTAGGTGACTTTATCGGTCTTGATATCTGCCTTGCTATCATGGATGTTCTTTACAAAGAAACAGGTGACAGCAAATATCGTGCATGCCCATTAATCCGCAAGATGGTTCGTGGTGGTAACCTTGGAGCTAAAACAGGAAAAGGTTTCTATGTATACAATGCTGACCGTACAAAAACACCAGTTGACGCTCAGTAATAAGTAAAAATCGAATTTCATGAAAATGAGTGGAATGCTAGCATTCTCACTCATTTTTATGAATTCAGATATATTATTCAGGAGGCAAAATCCTCTCCTCATTCAAAGGAACCCGGATTTTTTCTTCGAAAAAACAAGGAGGAAAATCCTCTCCTCGTTCAAAGGAACTCGGATTTTTTCTTCGAAAAAACAAGGAGGATTGAAATCATGGATTTCACTTTAGACAAGAAACATGAGATGGCGCGTTCCCTTTTCAGAGAATTCGCTGAAAACGAAGTAAAACCTCTTGCACAGGAAACAGATGAAACAGAGCAGTTCCCGGCAGAGACGGTTAAAAAAATGGCAAAATATGGATTCATGGGAATCCCGGTACCAAAGGAGTACGGCGGACAGGGATGTGACCCACTCACTTACGTGATGTGTGTAGAAGAATTATCAAAGGTTTGCGCTACAACAGGTGTTGTTGTTTCTGCACATACTTCCCTTTGCATTGACCCGATCATGACATATGGTACAGAAGACCAGAAACAGAAATATGTCAGAGCGCTTGCTACAGGTGAAAAGCTTGGTGCATTTGCATTAACAGAGCCAGGTGCCGGTACAGACGCACAGGGAGCCCAGACAAAAGCTGTATTAGATGGTGACGAATGGGTATTAAACGGATCCAAATGCTTTATCACAAACGGTAAAGTTGCAGATGTATATATTGTGATTGCAATCACAAGCATTACAGAAGATAAGAGAGGAAGAAAGAAAAAGAACTTCTCCGCATTTATCGTAGAGAAAGGTGCTCCAGGATTCTCCTTCGGAACAAAAGAGAAGAAGATGGGTATCCGTGGATCTTCTACATACGAATTAATTTTTGAAGACTGCAGAATTCCAAAAGATGCATTACTCGGACCAGAAGGAAAAGGATTCCCGATCGCTATGCATACACTGGATGGTGGACGTATCGGTATCGCTTCCCAGGCACTTGGTATTGCAGAGGGCGCATTAGAGCGTGCAATCGCTTATACAAAAGAAAGAAAACAGTTTGGCCGTTCTATCGCACAGCAGCAGAATACACAGTTCAAATTAGCAGATATGGCTACAAGAATTGAAGCTGCACAGATGTTAGTATACAAAGCAGCAATGGCAAAAGCAAACCAGAAGGTTTACTCTGTAGAAGCTGCAAAAGCAAAATTATTTGCTGCAGAGACAGCAATGGCTGTTACAACAGAAGTTGTTCAGTTATTCGGTGGATATGGATATATTAGAGAATATGATGTAGAGCGTATGATGCGTGATGCAAAGATCACAGAGATCTATGAGGGAACAAGCGAAGTACAGCGTATGGTTATCTCAGGTGCATTACTGAAATAGACGTGATCTGGCGGATTGAGAATGGATGGAAGAAATATGGAATCACGCTTGCGTGAATGGAATATTTCTTACAGACATTTGAGAGCGCAACGCGCACGAAAAACACGCAGTGTTTTGAGTGATCCGCAGTAAACTATAAAATTCGTAAGGAGTGAATGAATACATGAATATCGTAGTATGTATTAAACAGGTTCCTGATACAAAGGGTGGAGTAAAATTTAACCCGGATGGAACACTTGACAGAGCAGCAATGCTTGCTATCATGAACCCTGATGACAAAGCAGGTCTTGAAGCAGCATTAAGAATCAAAGATGAAACAGGAGCAAAAGTTACCGTACTTACCATGGGACTTCCAAAGGCTGACGCAGTTCTTCGTGAAGCTATGGCAATGGGTGCAGATGATGCGATCCTTGTAACAGACAGGGTATTAGGAGGAGCAGATACATGGGCAACTTCTACAACAATCGCAGGTGCGCTCCGCAATTTAGAATATGATCTGATCATTACAGGACGTCAGGCTATCGATGGAGATACCGCACAGGTAGGCCCACAGATTGCCGAGCATCTTGGATTACCGGTGATCTCCTATGCAGCAGACATCAAAGTGGATGGAGATTCCGTGATCGTAAAAAGACAGTATGAAGATAGATACCATGAATTAAAGGCAAAAATGCCTTGCCTGATCACAGCACTTTCCGAATTAAATGAGCCTCGTTATATGACACCGGGCGGAATCTTCGATGCATGTGACAAAGAAGTGACCGTCTGGGGAAGAGCAGACTTAAAGGATGTAGATGATTCTGACCTTGGATTAAAAGGATCCCCGACAAAGATCGCAAAAGCATCCGATAAAGTAGCAAAGGGAGCCGGAGAAAAAGTAAACCTTGACCCGGCAGAATCCGTAGCATACCTGATCGGAAAATTCAAAGAGAAACACATTATCTAATAAAAAGAAAGAAAAGTGGTGGATAACATGTCATTAGAAGAATATAAAGGAGTATTTGTCTTTGCACAGCAGGTAGATAACGTATTAGACGGCGTAGCATTCGAATTGCTCGGCAAAGGCAAAGATTTAGCAAAAGACTTAAATACAGAAGTAACAGCCGTACTGCTCGGTTCCGGCATCAAAGGCCTGGCAGACCAGTTAGCTGAGTATGGCGCAGACCGTGTGATCGTGGTAGACGATCCTGAATTAAAAGAATACAGAACAGAGCCATATGCACATGCACTTGCATCTGTGATCAACGAGTACAAACCGGAGATCATGTTAGTAGGAGCAACAGCGATCGGACGTGACCTTGGTCCTACTGTATCTGCAAGAGTAAAGACAGGTCTTACAGCAGACTGTACATCCCTTGAGATCGGTGATTTCCCACTGGTAGCAGCTCCTGGAAAAGAAGATGAGCAGAAACATAACCAGTTATTAATGACCCGTCCTGCATTCGGTGGAAACACGATCGCTACGATCGCCTGCCCGGATAACCGTCCACAGATGGCAACTGTACGTCCAGGCGTTATGCAGAAGATCGCCCCGATTGCCGGTGCAAAAGCAAATGTGGTTGAATTCAATCCTGGCTTTACACCAAACAACAGATATGTTGAGATCTTAAACATCGTAAAAGCAGTAAAAACAACAGCAAACATCATGGAAGCTAAGATCCTGGTATCTGGCGGACGTGGAGTTGGTTCCAAAGAGAACTTCAAACTGTTAGAGGATCTTGCAGAGGTGCTTGGCGGTACCGTAAGCTGCTCCCGTGCAGTTGTAGAGAATGGCTGGTTGCCAGTAGACCTTCAGGTAGGACAGACAGGTAAGACCGTACGTCCACAGATCTACTTTGCGATCGGTATTTCCGGAGCTATCCAGCACGTAGCAGGTATGGAAGATTCCGACCTCATCATTGCGATCAACAAAGATGAAGATGCACCGATCTTTGATGTAGCTGACTACGGTCTTGTAGGAGACTTAAATAAGATCGTTCCAGCTCTTACAGCAGCATTAAAAGAAGAAATGGGCAATAAATAAAACGAAAAGCTTTTGCAAAGCTGAAAATCAAACAAACTTCTTTCATAACGTAAATAAAAAGAAAAATCGTATAAATAAACCGGAGTTTCTTTGTTCGCTATGAAGATAAGACTCTAAAAATCTTGCGAAGCCATTGCTTCGCAAGATTTTTTGTTTAGAGGCTTATTGGAATTCTCTGCGAACAGAAACTCCGGTTTATTTATACGATTTTTCTTTTTTACACAACCTAAATAAATTGTCAATTAGTGTTTAACAATGTAGCTTTTGCCTGCAAAACTCCAGACATTTCTGCACTTTCTCTTTATTGATCGAGTAATACACCTTCGTATCCATTTTTTCAAGCCGGATCAGGGAAGCCTCCGCAAGCTGTGACATATGATGGGAGATCGTCGCAGCGGTTAAGCCGGAAAATTTGACAAGTTCTCCGGCATAAGCAGGCTTTTCACTCAGATAAGCTAAAATTTCAAACCGTCGTTTATCACTGAGTAGCTTTAAGGCGTTCAGATAAGTTTCAGAATCTTCTTCACTTGCCTGTGGCATATAAGGATTCTGGGGAATCAGCAATTCTCCATATAAAATTCCAAGGACAATTTCATAAGGTGTTGGCGAGACCTCATTTTTATCCGGAAAATGCGCATGAAAACCAAGCTCAAAAGGCCGGAAAAAAGAAATATAAATCACATATCCATGTGGATTTTTTGGAATATTTTTGAGCGGGAAAAGCTGTTCGGCAAAAGGCTCAATTCCGCCCAGCTCATCAATTTTAGCGGTCCAATAGGAAAGAAAAGACTGTGCATATTCTTCCAGCTGTGGTTCAAATTCTTTTAAGGTCCCGTAGGCACATTCCAACAGTGGAAGAGCTTTTTTCATATGGGATTCCCAGTGGACAAAAATATCCTGGATCCTCCAGCGGATTTCCAATGGAAGATCCATTTCCATAATAGCAGAGATAATATCTAAATCAGAAACAGATTCCGTGCCGGGATCTTTCGTTGTTTTTTCATCGGAACCCATATCACGCAGGTACATATGATTGTATCGGTGGATCATCGACAAAAAAAGCTGGCAACGTTTCGTTTCACTGAGATTTTCCAGAAAATCAGCATAAGTGGCAAAGTCCGGATAATTCAGGTGCTCGCCGACGTCTTCTGTCAGGAAAAGAAAGAGGCTCAGATTTTCATAATCCTTTTCTTCAATCGTGATTTTATGGAAATAAAAGTGGAGCAGTTCCTCCTGCTCTTTCAGACGGAAAGCGGTCTCGGATTCGATCGTCTGCAGCAGCGTGAGCAGCTTTGCATTTGCATGAAGCAGTTTGTCTTTTTCAAAATGGATATGAAATTCTTCTTCAATGACCTCAATCTGCTTCTGTATCCGCTTCCCGGAAGCAAGGATTTTCAATAACTGGAAAGCAGTATTTAAGGCATTTTGTTTCATATAATCGGACATAATGTGGTTCTCCTGTCTGTTAGATAAATATCTAAACAATAATTAGATAAATATAAAAATAAGCATTGACATTTGTTTAATGGCAGTATAACATAAATTTAGATGAACATCAAACAAAAAGTCGACAAATATGTTTATGAATATCTAAAGTAATAAAGAAAAACGGGTAAAAAGATGGAACAGAATAAAAAAATTGGATACAGAGATATTTTGAAACAGACAGAGTATATGAAGATGATCTTCGCAGCACTGGTCAACCGGTTTGGTGATTCCATTGATGCCATTGCATCAACCTGGATCGTATACGAACTGACGGGCAGTGCCGCCTGGTCAGCAGTGATCTTTGGTGTGAATAGGATACCATCGGTCTTTGTGCCGCCACTGGCAGGTGCCTGGGTAGAAGGCAGGAACAAAAAGGTAATTATGGTTCTGACGGATCTGATCCGTGCCGCCTGTGTTGCATTTGTCGCAAGCGGTTATCTGTTTGGATTTTTACAGGCATGGATGCTGTTAGTCACTACCTGCATCATCTCAACGGCAGAAGCATTCCGCGGACCGGCAGGCAGCGCGCTGACCCCTAGGGTGTTAGATACGGAATATTATGAATACGGCATGTCCTTAATGTCGACGCTTTCCTCAATGACAGAACTCGCAGGAACGTTAGCAGCCGGTGGTATCATTGCAGTGATCGGAGCGGCAGGGGCAATCTATCTGGATATGGTCACATTCCTGCTATCTGCCTTTATCATCTGTTTTGTAAATACCGGGGAAGAGAAGAACACAAAGCAGATCTTCGATGGAAAAGCATATATGAAAAATCTGAAAGAAGGATTTTACTATGTCAGAAAATCAAAGGAAGTATGTTATCTGCTGGTTGTTGTTCTTTTTATGAACGGAATTCTAGTGCCGTTAAACAGCCTGGAAGCACCGATGGTGAATGAGATCATGCACGGCGGGGCGGAGACGCTTTCTCTGTTAAGTGCAGCACTCACAGCCGGGATGCTCCTTGGATCGGTTACTTATCCGGTTGTAAAAAAACATTTAAGCGGGAAAACAATTATGGTATCAGCCTGTACGATTTTGAGTATTTTCTATATTGGAATCTCATTATGTGAGCCATTCTTTGAAAATCGTCTTTTCCGTTATGGAGCAGTGACTTTGAACAGCCTGGCATTAGGATATTCAGTGGCAGTTGCGGGAGCATTTTTATCGGTTGCAGGCGTAAAATACATTGACCGTGAATATCTGGCAAGAACCAGCGGGATCATGTCTGCGGCAGGCATTGCAGCAATGCCGGTACTTTCTTTTCTGATCAGTGGCTTGGTCAGTGTTGTGACAACGGCACAGTGCTTTGTCGTGGCAGGAGTCTGTGCCATTCTGGAAGGAATCTGGATCTTTAAAAATAAGGGAATTGAAGAAAGGGATTAAGGTACGAGTGAACAGTAACTTTGTACATTAAAAAGAACTATGTATTTTGTGAGTATTATTGGAAAAATAATATTTATGGGGTATAATAGCAATCAGGCGAATGACGGGGCACTTTAAGTATCAGGCAGAAAATTTCCCCGAAAAAGATAAAGGAGGGCGTAAAAATGCCAGAAAATAGCAGTTGTAGCGGCGCATCCACATGCAGCAGGGAGAGCTGTGAAGGATGTCCAAGCAAGGCAAATGGAGGAAGCGGAATTCCAAAGGAACCAATGAATCCGGCTTCTAATGTAAAAAAAGTAATCGGAGTTGTCAGCGGTAAAGGTGGAGTTGGAAAATCATTTGTGACATCTTCACTTGCATGCGCTATGAACAAGGCCGGATATAAAGTTGGTATCATGGATGCCGATATTACAGGACCATCCATTCCAAAGATGTTTGGTGTTCATGGACAGGTTTATGGAACCGAAGAAGGTATGATCCCTATGACAGCAGAAGACGGAACAAAGATCATGTCCGTTAATCTGTTATTAGACAATGAAGAAGATCCGGTTATCTGGAGAGGACCGGTGATCGCAGGTGTTGTAAAACAGTTCTGGAATGAGACAGTCTGGGGCGATATTGATTATCTGTTTGTTGATATGCCACCAGGAACCGGTGATGTTCCACTTACCGTATTCCAGTCACTTCCAGTAGACGGAATTGTGATCGTAACTTCACCGCAGGAATTAGTACAGATGATCGTGAAGAAGGCTTATAACATGGCAAACATGATGCATATTCCGGTACTCGGCGTAGTAGAGAACTTCAGTTATCTGGAATGTCCGGACTGTGGCAAAAAGATCAACGTATTTGGCACAAGCCATGTCGAAGAAGTAGCGGCAGAACTTGGTATCCCGGTATTTGGAAAAATGCCGATCAATCCGGTTTACGCGGAGAAAGCGGACGAAGGAAAATTCTTCGAGATCGATAATCCATTCCTTGCAGATGGCGTGGAGAAATTAAAAAATATTTAAAGCTATGTCACAGCCAGGAAAGTCAGTCTTTAAGGCTGTGCTGCAGTTAGAACAATGAAAGATTCCAGGTTTCTTCTCCGTTGCAGAAAGAGAAAACCGGGAATCTTTTTTGTATAATAGGAAATTCCTTGGAATTCCCTATTACACAAAAAGGCACTAACGTGCCAAGGCACATTCTTTTTTTCGCAAGGGTCAATATTTGTCATACACTACAGCAGAAAAACATCTTACATCTCAAAATTTACCTCTTACTTCAAATCTATTTACACAATTTCACACATCGAATATACTAAAATCAGTTCAAAAATCCCAGATAAAATCAGACAGGACAGAACGTTTACCGGAAAATATTTTGTTGAAGGACAGCCTTAGAAATGACAGATTTACGGATTTTGGGGAAGAAAGAATGAATCCGATCATAAATCAAAGAAAGCGGAGAAAAAAGAAAAGAATATGAAAATGAAAATCGAAATCGATGAAGGACTCGAAGAGGATGAAGTACTTATCCGCTGCAGGGGTCTGACAGAGCAGATTTCAAACGTGCAGAAAGCAGTCAGTGAAGTGATCAACAGTTCACAGAAATTCGTCTTTTACAAAGGAAATACGGAGTATTATCTGCCGCTGGACGCGATCCTGTTTTTTGAAACAGACAGTGATGGAATCAACGCTCACACGAAGGACAACATTTACCAGACAAAATACAAACTTTATGAGCTCGAGGACCTTTTGCCGGGAAGTTTCATGCGGATCTCAAAATCCGCAATTGTGAATACGGAGCATATTTATTCGATCAGCAGGAATCTGACGGCATCAAGCATCGTTGCATTTGCAGGTACTCACAAGCAGGTTTATGTTTCCAGATATTATTACAAGCCATTAATCAATAAATTAGAAGAAAAGAGGTTACATCGATGAAGTTAAGAAAAAACAGTGGAAAAATTTTATGGGGATTATTTTTTATCCTTGCAGCAGTTTATGCAGTGGTCAGCAAACTTTTTATCATGCCGCAGGTCAGTGTGTTTAGCATTTTGCTTACCGTATTTTTTATCTGGCTTTTTTTACATGGAATACGGCATGTGAATTTCTGGGAAATTCTGTTTTCCATTGCGTTTGTATGCATCATCTACGATGAGCAGCTTGGGATCACGGCCCTGACACCATGGACGGTCCTTGGAGCGGCATTGCTTGGAAGCATCGGACTTTCCATGATCTTTAAGAAAGGCGGCAGACATAAACCATCTATTTCTTTTGAATATGACAGTGGCAACGGAGACGATGAGGAAGCTGAAAATTACGACGACGAGGATATAAGGATAGATAACACCTTCGGGACAGCGATCAAATATGTGAATTCAGACAATTTCTGCAGAGCAAAAGTAGAAAATAGTTTTGGCTCCCTGACGGTCTACTTCGATAATGCAATCATCCAGTCCGGTCAGGCAACGGTAAAAGTGGAAAACAGCTTTGGCGAAACCAATCTCTACATCCCGAAAGAATGGAAAACAGAAAATGCGATCGGGCAGTCATTTGGAGCAGTGAATGTGCATGGAGCATGCGAAGGAAGCAGCAGTCATGTTTTAAGATTAAAAGGCGAGACGAGCTTTGGGGAAACCAATATTTACTATATCTAGTGAGCTTCAGGCTGCCACCCGAATCTCGGCACACAATTATTATTTAGAAGAAAAGAGGAAGAAACATGGAAACAATCTATAGAGCAGAAGAAATCAACGAGATCAGCATTGCAATCGGAGCAGCGAGCGTGAGTATACAGCCGTCCGAGCAGGATGGCGAGATCCGGGCAGTTCTTGTAAAAGGAAAAGAAGAAGATTATCGTGCAGAACAGATAGGAAGCCGCCTTGCGATATCTTATGAACTGAAAGGAAAACAATATGTGATAAAGGGCAAAAATGAGCTCGACGAAGTGCTTATCTATCTCCCGCAGAATCTGCATCTTACCAGGATGGATCTCTCCATTGGAGCAGGAGAAGCGCAGATGCAAGTGCCTGGATTTTTGGCAGATAAGATAAAATTGGAAGCAGGAGCCGGAGAACTGGACGTAAATGACATTACGGCTGCAGAAAGCCTGCATGTTACTGTGGGAGCCGGAGAGACGAAACTCAGACAGATGTCTGCTCAAAATATGACGATCGAATGCGGAGTTGGCAATTGCACCTATGAAGGCAGCTTAGAACATAATATGGATGTCCATTGTGGTGTGGGAAAGGTGAAAATAAAACTGAATGCCAAAGAAAGTGATTACAATTATAAGGCATCCTGCGCCCTCGGCAAAGTGAAGATGAACAAAAATACGATAGCTTCCTTAGCGAAAAACAGATCCATTCAGCATGCCAACGCAAAAGGCAATATCATCTTAGAGTGTGGTCTGGGAAACATCAGTTTGAATTGCTTAGAATAAACAAAAACGCAAGAATGGAGCGGCATCTGTTATATAATTCTTTTTGCGCTGCGCAATGAATTTTATAACAGATGCCGCTCCGTTCTTGCGTTACACCACCGGGATACGGCGGCGTTCCCATTTTTATACTTAACTAATCCATATTATTCTTCGTGATCCCCGTATCTGGTATCCTCATGCAGATTTGGCATCATATCAATACCACGATTGGAATCTGCCTCAATATCTTTTCCAAAATGGTAATCATTTCCTGGAAGGATCGCATTTAAAAGAATACCTGCGATTGCTGCAATTGCAAGGGAAGTTAATGTAATATCAGTACCTGCAACAGTGAAAGTAAGACCGCTAGAGAAACCAAGACCACATACGAAAATAACGCCTGCAATGATCAGGTTACGTGATTTTGTAAAGTCTACGCGGTTTTCAACAACGTTACGGACACCGATGGCAGAGATCATACCGTAAAGCATAAAGCTGACACCACCGATAATAGCGGAAGGCATGGAACCGATCACTTCTGCCATTTTTGGGATAAAGCTTAAAATAATGGCATAGAGAGCAGCAATACGGATGACCTTTGGATCATGTACCTTACTTAATTCCAGAACACCGGTATTTTCCCCGTAAGTGGTATTGGCAGGACCACCAACCAGTGCAGAGAGGGAGGTAGCAAGACCATCACCAACTAAAGTGCGGTGAAGACCAGGATTTTCGATAAAGTTTTCTCCAACGGTAGCAGAGATGGCAGACATATCACCGATGTGCTCCATCATGGAAGCAAGTGCGATCGGAGCCATTACTAAGATAGCGGAGATATTAAATTTACAAAGAGAGAATTCCGGAACGCCTACCCATGCAGCGGAAGCAATGTTGGTGAAATCAAGAATGGCAGAGCCATCAGCATTTGTCATTCCAAGTGCATTAAAGATCAGTGCAGCTGCATACGATACGACAACACCCATCAGGATTGGGATGATCTTAAACATTCCCTTTCCCCAGATATTGAATACAATAATTGTAGCGAGTGCAATAAATGCAAGAAGCCAGTTTGTGGAAGCATTGCTTACGGCAGAACCTGCAAGGCTTAAGCCGATACAGATGATAATAGGTCCTGTCACAACTGGTGGAAGGAAACGCATTACCTTTTTGACGCCGACGAGACGGATGATCAAAGCTAATACTAAATAAAGTAAGCCGGCAACGACGATACCGCCACAGGCATAAGATAATTTGTCTGCGTTTGACATATCAGCAAAAACACCGGTGTCAAGATTGGCAATTGTTGCAAATCCGCCTAAGAAAGCGAAAGATGAACCAAGAAAGGCAGGAACCTTAAATTTGGAACAGAGATGGAAAAATAAAGTTCCAAGTCCGGCACAGATTAAAGTAACCTGAACATGAAGAACATCTTCACCGAAATAGCTGTTTACAAGAATTGGTACGAGGATAGTTGCACCGAACATAGCGAACATGTGCTGCAATCCTAAGATTAACATTTTTGGGACACCAAGGACACTGGCGTCACGGATGGCTCCGTTTTTTTCATTCATGAAAAACTCCTCCTTAAAGTAAAAAATAAAGTTGCTACGAAAAACAGGCTGCGAATCTTATCAATAGAAAGAATTCACAAACCAATTTATTATAGCATAGAGAGAAGCAGACGACAACGGCAATCTTTTGTTGCGGCTTGAATCCGGCGGCGGATTTCGTTATACTTATCATGTTGAGATGAAAATGTCGAAAAGATGATTTGTATGGTCTGATCGTGCAAAAAACAGGATTGACTTTTTACACCAATAAGAACATAGAAGTGGCGCGAAAAGCAGAAAAGTAAGAAAAGCCGGAAAGGAAAAACAATGGATATAAATAAAAAGATTTCCGAAGAACTTGGAATTAAAATAAGTCAGGCAGAAGCAGCGATAAAACTGATCGATGAAGGATATACCATCCCGTTTATTGCCAGATACCGGAAAGAGGTAACCGGTTCTTTAAATGACGAAGTATTGCGTGACTTATCAGAACGTCTTGCCTATCTCCGTAATCTTGAAGAGCGGAAAGAAACCGTATTAAACAGTATCGAAGAACAGGGAAAACTGACCGAAGAACTGAAGGCAGAGATCCTTGCAGCAGAGACGATGGTTGCAGTGGAAGATTTATATCGTCCCTATAAACCAAAAAGAAGAACAAGGGCAACAATCGCAAAGGAAAAAGGATTAGAGCCGCTGGCAAATCTGATCACACTGCAGATGCTAAATACCTCTTTGGAAAAAGAAGCAGAGAAATTCATCAATCCGGAAAAAGAAGTATTGACTGCGGAAGATGCGATCGCAGGTGCAAAAGACATTATTGCAGAGTCGATTTCTGATGATGCGGCATATAGAACCAGGATCAGGGAACTGACAGTGAAAAAAGGCCGTCTTATTTCTATGGCAAAGGATCCGGAGGCAGAGTCCGTCTATGAGATGTACTATGCGTTTGATGAGCCGGTTAATAAACTGGCGGGACATCGTGTGCTCGCGATCAACAGGGGCGAAAATGAAAAAGTACTGACGGTAAAGATCGAGGCACCGGAAGAAGACATTCTGCGTTATTTGGAAAAACAGGTCATAAACCGTGAAAACCCTGTTACATCACCGGTGTTAAAAGAAGCCACCGCTGATGCGTATGATCGTCTGATCGCACCGGCGATCGAAAGAGAAATCCGGAGCAGTCTTACTGAAATGGCAGAAGACGGTGCTATCCGCGTATTTGGAAAGAATTTAGAGCAGCTTCTGATGCAGCCACCGATTGCAGGGCAGGTCGTACTCGGCTGGGATCCGGCGTTCCGCACAGGCTGTAAGCTTGCTGTAGTCGATCCAACCGGAAAAGTACTTGATACGACGGTGATCTATCCAACCGCTCCACAGAATAAAATCGAAGAATCAAAGGCAGTTTTGAAAAAACTGATCGCAAAATATCATATCACGCTGATCTCTCTTGGAAACGGAACTGCATCCAGAGAATCCGAACAGATCATTGTAGACCTGTTAAAAGAACTTCCGGTAAAGGTGCAGTACATTATTGTAAATGAGGCGGGAGCATCCGTATATTCTGCCAGCAAGCTTGCGACCGAAGAATTTCCGAATTTTGATGTCGGCCAGCGAAGTGCTGCATCTATGGCGAGACGTTTACAGGATCCACTGGCAGAACTGGTAAAAATAGATCCAAAATCCATTGGTGTTGGCCAGTATCAGCATGATATGAATCAGAAAAAGTTAAGCGAAGCGCTTGGCGGTGTGGTAGAAGACTGTGTAAACAGAGTTGGAGTAGACTTGAATACAGCATCTGCGTCTCTGTTAGAATATGTTTCAGGTATCAGCAAAGCAATCGCAAAAAATATTGTGACATACCGCGAAGAAAACGGAAAATTTGAAACAAGAAGCCAGCTTTTGAAGGTGGCTAAGCTTGGACCAAAAGCCTATGAACAGTGCGCTGGATTTATGCGGATCCTGGATGGAAAAAATCCGCTGGACGCAACTGGAGTGCACCCGGAAAGCTATGATGCAGCCAAAAAGTTGCTTGCAAAGCTTGGTTATACCTTAGAGGATGTGAAAAAACGGAATCTCGAAGGTCTGACAAAGAAAGTCACAGATTATAAAAAGCTTGCAGCGGAACTTGAAACAGGTGAGATCACATTGCGTGATATCGTAAAGGAACTGGAAAAACCGGCAAGGGATCCGCGTGAGGATATGCCAAAACCGATCTTAAGAAGTGATGTCCTGGAGATGAAAGATCTGACACCTGGAATGATCTTAAAAGGAACCGTGCGCAATGTAATTGATTTTGGCGCTTTTGTGGATATTGGAGTGCATCAGGATGGCTTAGTCCACATTTCCCAGATGAGCGATAAATTTATCAAACATCCGTTAGAAGCTGTGAGTGTCGGAGATATTGTGGAAGTGAAGGTCATGAGTGTGGATTTAAAGAAGCAACGCATCCAGTTGACCATGAAACTGAACGGATAAAAAACTATTGACATTTTACAGTCAGATGCATACAATAGAATATGAAAAACGAATAAGGAATTCTTCGGGGCAGGGTGATACAGAGATGTAGATTCCCGACCGACGGTGATTCTGACAGCAGTCAGAAAGTCCGTGACCTGCTTAGGCAGCTGATCCGGTGTGAATCCGGAACCGACAGTATAGTCTGGATGAGAGAAGAGAGCATGTTTCGTACATGTATAGTAGACAGTTGAAGCTGTATATTGCCCCGGGTATATTAGATATATCCGGGGATTTCTTGTTTTATAGGATATTTGCATAAAGGCGCCAATACAGATATTCCATAATACCTCGAATTCCGATTTCAAGCAGATTATGAAACACAAAAAGGAGACGAGTAACTATGAGTACACAGGCAGTAACAGCAAGTAAAACAGAGAAAAGGGTAAACGTAAGATATCTTACCGTGACAGCAATGCTGTCCGCAGTGGCATATATCCTGATGTTTTTAGACTTTTCCGTACCATTTATGCCAGCTTTTATTAAGATGGATTTATCAGAGCTTCCAGCACTGATCGGTTCTTTCGCAATGGGACCATTATGTGGCGTGATCGTATGTCTGATCAAAAATGTCCTTCATTTATTTATCACAAGCACAGGTGGAGTTGGAGAACTTTCAAACTTCATCCTTGGAGTTGCATTTGTGCTTCCGGCAGGTCTGATCTATAAACATAAGAAGAATAGAACATCCGCTTTGATCGGTTCCCTTACAGGAGCATTTTTCATGGGAGTATTCAGTATTGTATCAAACTACTTCCTCGTATATCCGGTATACTATAACTTTATGCCAGAAGAGGTTGTTTTATCTGCATATCAGGTGATCCTTCCATCTATGAAGAGCATTTTACAGTGTCTGGTATGCTTTAATATGCCTTTCACGATCGTAAAAGGACTGTTTTCCGTAGTGATCACATTCCTGGTTTACAAACATATTTCTCCAATCTTGAAGGGAAATCAGAACCGTTAATAATCCGAATGGGAAGAAATAAAGAAGCTTTCGCAAAGAACTTGCGCGAGCTTCTTTTCTTTTGCGCTGAAAAATGCTATACTGCTGTTGCTATTAAGAAAAATTCATGGAAGTTATTATTTTTGAAACAGAAAATAATTGATGACAACAGGAGGAATAGAAGATGAATATAGAATTTGATATCAAGCTGTCCCCAAAGGATATGTACCGCTTTAATATGTATCAGACATATACCGGATTTCACGGATGGTTTTCCATTATAGGATCCATTATCATTTTTATTGTAGCAGGGCTTACCTATGGTGGGCTTGAGACGAGCTACACTGTGTTATATATCGCATTTGGCATTATCTTCTTATTCTATATGCCGGTTACTTTGTGGATACGTTCCAAAAGTGCGATCGCAGCTTCTCCGGTTTTAAAAGGAACGCTGCATTATCTGGTGGATGAGAAGGGATTGACGGTCTCACAGGGAGAAGAAAGTGCCTGCCTTCCATGGGAACAGATTTATAAAATGGTCTCAAACAAATACAATGTTTTGGTTTACAGCAATCGTACGAACGCTTATGTGATCCCTCGCGAACAATTGGGAGACAATTATGCAGCTTTAGCAAAGCTTGCAAATGAAAAGCTTGCAAATTATCGTGTTAAAATGAAGTAAATCTGAGAAATAGACAGATCAAACACTGAAAATAGACTGGAAAAGAGGATTGGTATGAAAGAGATAATAATAGAAACTTATTCGCCGGAAGAGACGCATGCGCTTGGAAAGCGAATCGGGCAGCAGGCGAAGCCGGGAGATATTTATACATTGATCGGAGACCTTGGGGTTGGGAAAACGGTTTTTACACAGGGAATCGCAGATGGACTTGGAATTACAGAACCGATCAGCAGCCCTACTTTTACGATCGTGCAGGTTTATGAAGAAGGACGCATGCCATTTTATCATTTTGATGTTTACCGTATCGGTGACATCGAGGAGATGGACGAGATCGGATATGAAGACTATTTTTATGGGAATGGTCTGTGCATGATCGAATGGGCCAATCTGATCGAGGAGATACTTCCGGAGAAACGACATGACATCACGATCGAAAAGGATCTGGAAAAAGGCTTTGATTACCGGAAAATTGTGATCCGTGAACAGGAATAAGTGCAGAAAGGTGTAACAGGGAAATGAAGATACTTGGAATAGACAGTTCCGGACTGGTTGCAAGTGTTGCAATCGTGGAAGATAATGATTTAAAGGGAGAATATACAGTTAATTATAAAAAGACACATTCGCAGACGCTGTTGCCGATGCTGGATGAAGTGGCAAAAATGATCGAATTGGATTTGAATACAATCGATGCGATCGCTGTTTCCGGGGGACCTGGATCTTTTACCGGTCTTAGAATTGGTTCTGCAACAGCTAAGGGATTAGGACTTGCCCTGAAAAAACCATTGATCCATATTCCAACGGTAGATGGACTTGCTTATAATCTTGTCGGACACAGAGATTTGGTATGTCCTTTGATGGATGCAAGAAGAAACCAGACGTATACAGGATTGTATCAATTTAATGGAAATGAGATGCAGATTGTGAAAGAACAGTGTGCAGTCGGGATTGATGAGATCATAGAAGCAGTGAATGGGATCGGAAAAGCAGTGGTATTTCTTGGAGACGGAGTCGCTGTTTTTGAAAACTATATTCGTGAAAATTGCAAGGTTCCATATACATTTGCACCTGCACATATGAACAAACAGCGCGCAGGAGCAGTGGCGGCGCTTGGAATGATTTACTATACAAATGGACAGACAGAGACAGCAGAAGAACACCGACCGGATTATCTGCGCTTATCCCAGGCGGAGAGAGAACGGATGGAAGGAGCCAAAAAGGAATGATCCGAATTCGCGAAATGCAGGCAAAGGATACAGAAGAAGTGGCAACACTTGAAAAAGGGATTTTTTCCCAGCCATGGAGTCAGAAAGGTTTCATGGATGCAATAAATCTTGAAAATACCGTTTTTCTTGTAGCAGAAAGAGACGGCCATGTTGCAGGGTATGTCGGCATGTATCTTTCCATGGATGAAGGGGAAATTACAAATGTAGCTGTTTGCGCAGAAGAACGAGGTCAGGGCATTGGAGGAATTCTTCTGGATGAGCTTTTACGAATCGGAGAACAAAAAGGGATTACAAAGATCGTATTAGAAGTGCGTGTGTCAAATGACAGCGCGATACGTCTGTATGAACGGAAGGGATTTCAGAATGTAGGAGTCCGCAAAGGACTTTATGAGTTCCCGGAGGAAGACGGATTCATTATGATATATGGTCAGTAGAATATGACAGGAAATGTCATCCGGGGAAAAGGGGACCTGATTATTAGAAATTAAATTTAGAATAGAAAGAGGAAAACATCTATGTTAGACGTATGTCTTTTAGGAACAGCAGGTATGATGCCACTTCCTTATCGGTGGCTGACAGCAGCCATGATGAGATTTAATGGCAGCAACCTTCTGATAGATTGTGGCGAAGGGACACAGATTGCGATAAAAGAGAAAGGCTGGACATTTAAGCCGATCGATGTTATCTGTTTTACACATTATCATGCGGATCATATCAGTGGTCTTCCGGGGCTGTTGCTTACAATGGGAAATGCAGAAAGAACGGAGCCGCTTACTATGATCGGACCGAAAGGTCTTGAAAAAGTAGTGAATGCACTTCGCATGATCGCACCGGAACTTCCATTTGAGATTCGTTACAGAGAGCTGACGGAACCGGAAGAATGGATCGAGATCAATGGCTATCACATTCATGCGTTCCGGGTAAATCATAACATTCTTTGCTACGGGTATACGGTTGAGATCAAACGCGCCGGAAGATTTGATGTAGAAAAAGCAAAGAAAAATGAGATCCCTCAGAAGATGTGGAATCCGTTGCAAAAAGGGCAGACGGTTACAACAGAGGATGGCAGAACTTATACACCGGATATGGTATTAGGACATGCGCGTAAGGGAATTAAAGTGACATATTGTACCGATTCAAGACCTACAGAAGGAATCGTAAAAGCAGCCACTGGAGCAGATCTTTTTATCTGCGAAGGAATGTATGCGGAAAAGGATAAGCTTGCAAAAGCAAGACAGTATAAGCATATGACATTTTATGAGGCGGCAGATATGGCAAAGCGTGCAGGGGTACAGGAAATGTGGCTGACACATTTTTCACCGTCCCTTGTCCATGCAGAAGACTATATGCCGGAAGTGAAAAAGATTTTTCCAAATGCATTTTTGGGAAAAGACGGAAAAAGTGTAGAATTACAATTTGATGAAAATGAATAAAGGTTTTTCAGAAAGGAAGCAGCAGGAGAGCCGTCAGACTGTCCTGAATAAAAGAAAATGCAGAAAACAGAGAAAGATATAAAAATACTTGCAATAGAAAGCTCCTGTGACGAGACTGCAGCTGCGGTCGTTGTAAACGGACGTGATGTGAGAAGTAATGTAATCTCTTCCCAAATTGCGCTGCATACATTATATGGAGGAGTCGTTCCGGAGATCGCATCCAGAAAACATATTGAAAAGATCAACCAGGTAGTGGAGCAGGCATTAGAAGATGCAGAGATGACATTAGATGATATCGATGCGATCGGTGTGACATATGGACCGGGTCTTGTCGGCGCACTTCTTGTCGGGGTTGCAGAAGCAAAAGCGATCAGCTATGCAAAGAAAATCCCGCTTGTTGGCGTGCACCATATCGAAGGACACATCAGTGCAAACTATATTGAAAATAAAGAACTGGAACCACCATTTTTATGCCTTGTTGTGTCCGGCGGACATACGCATCTGGTAAGGGTGATGGATTATGGTAAGTATGAGATCCTCGGAAGGACAAGGGATGATGCAGCCGGTGAGGCTTTTGATAAAGTGGCGAGAGCGATTGGCCTTGGTTATCCTGGCGGACCAAAGATTGAAAAAGTATCAAAAGAAGGAAATCCGCATGCAATGGAATTCCCGCGTGCAAAGATTGAGGACGGACCATATGATTTCAGCTTCAGCGGCTTGAAGTCAGCTGTATTAAACTATATCAACGGCTGTAAAATGAAAGGAATCGAAGTAGTTCAGGCTGATGTTGCGGCATCATTCCAGAAGGCTGTGACCGATGTTCTTGTTGGCAATGCAATGAAAGCGATCGATGAATATAAAGCAGATAAATTTGCTATTGCAGGTGGTGTTGCATCAAACGGAACATTGCGTGAAGCAATGCGCGAGGCATGTGAGAAAAAAGGTGTGGCTTTTTATCATCCGTCTCCAATCTTCTGTACAGATAATGCAGCGATGATCGGTGTAGCAGCTTATTACGATTTTATGGCAGGAAAAAGGGATGGCCTGGATCTGAATGCGATTCCAAACCTGAAGCTTGGAGAACGCTGATTTCTCTGGGTAATAGATAACGTGAGAAAAAGAGAGGAAAGCCACATGAAATATACAGCAATCGTGCTTGCTGCAGGAAGCGGAAAACGGATGAATACTGCTGTGCATAAACAGTATCTGGATATAAAAGGAAAACCGGTTTTGTATTATGCGCTGCATGCGTTTGAACAGAGCAATGTGGATGAGATCGTTCTTGTCGTTGGAAAAGGCGAAACCGATTACTGCAGACAGGAAATCGTAGAAAAATATGGATTAAAAAAAGTCAAAAAGATCGTAGAAGGTGGAAAAGAGAGGTACCACTCTGTCTATGAGGGATTAAAGGCAGCAGATCATCCGGATTATGTGCTGATCCATGATGGCGCACGCCCATTTATTTTAAAGAAGACGATCGAACAGACCATGCAGGAGGTCAAAAAGTATCAGGCATGTGTTGTTGCAGTTCCGGTAAAAGATACTGTAAAAATTGCAGATGAAGAAGGTTATGCAAAGGAAACACCTGAGCGTAAGTATGTGTGGGCAGTGCAGACACCGCAGGTATTTTCTTATCCTATGATTTATGATGCATATGAAAAAGCATTGCAGCAGGAAGATACGTCGATCACAGATGATGCGATGGTACTTGAAAAGGTAACAGGACGGAAAGTACGACTGATCGAAGGAAGCTACCGGAATATAAAAATCACTACGCCGGAGGATCTTTTGATCGCGGAATGTTATCTGGAACATCCAGAAGAGGAAAAGTGAAAAAAACCTTGACAAGTATGGATTCCTGTAATATACTATATAAGTCTGTGAGATAGTGAATTGGTGCCGTACCAAAAGCCCCGGTACGACATTTTAACTATAAACAATTTATTTAATGAAGAAGCAGTGTGTCCTGGACATTCACATTGTGGAAACATTTCATAACATTATTTTTAGGAGGAAGATCAATGAAAACTTTTATGGCTAGCCCAGCTACCATTGAAAGAAAATGGTACGTAGTTGACGCTGAAGGTATGACATTAGGACGTTTAGCATCTGAAGTTGCTAAAGTATTAAGAGGAAAGAATAAACCAATCTTTACACCACACATCGATACAGGTGATTATGTAATCGTTGTTAATGCAGAGAAGATTAAAGTTACTGGTAAGAAATTAAACCAGAAAGTATATTACAACCACTCCGATTATGTAGGTGGAATGAAAGAAACTACATTAAAAGAAATGTTAGCAAAACATCCTGAAAGAGTTATCGAGTACGCTGTAAAAGGCATGCTTCCAAAAGGACCTTTAGGAAGAGAAATGTACAAAAAATTATTTGTATACGCTGGACCAGAGCACAAACATGCAGCTCAGAAACCAGAAGTTTTAACATTCTAATTAGGAGGTAAAGGACATTGGCTAATACAAAGAATTACGGAACCGGAAGAAGAAAATCATCTGTTGCCAGAGTATATTTAGTACCAGGTACAGGTAAAATCACAATCAATAAAAGAGACATCGATGAATATCTTGGATTAGATACATTAAAAGTTATCGTTCGTCAGCCATTAGTTGCTACAGAAACAGCTGATAAATTTGACGTTTTAGTAAACGTTAGAGGTGGCGGATACACAGGACAGGCTGGAGCTATCAGACATGGTATCGCTCGTGCATTACTTACAGTAGATGCTGATTACAGACCAGTTCTTAAGAAAGCTGGATTCTTAACACGTGATCCACGTATGAAAGAACGTAAGAAACCAGGTTTAAAAGCAGCTCGTCGCGCACCACAGTTCAGCAAACGTTAATCGACAGCTCAGATTATATCAAAGAATTTACAAACCTCAGAAACTCAGTGTTTCTGGGGTTTTTTTATGCCTAAAAATTGACTTGGCGTGGCTGTTGGTAAGGTACAGAGTTTGAAATATGCGATCCAGGATTGGGTGTATGGGTAAATGCTGCGAATATTTTTGTTTGCTTTTTTCTGTTATACAAAAATCCAAGACTGTGTGTAGGATGTCCTGTGATTTATCTTGATCACTAACTTGGTCACAATCTTGGTCACTGACTAAGTCTTTCTGACTAAGATGATAATTCACATTTTTCAAAATAACTCTGCTGTCTACCTGTATCAGGCGGACAACGACGGTGAATGGGGTGAGCTGCGGTTTGACTTTGAGAACGGCACAGCCGAGATAGTAAAACTGGCAGATTGGGACACAGTGAAATCTAATGTCTTTGCAAAAACGGCGATCCGGTACATACAGGGATTGCCGGAAGCGAGACTGCTGAAATCTGTGGTCGTGCCGTTTTGGCAAGGCAGGGCATAATTACCCGCAGAGCATGACCTTTACACAGAACAGGCCGTCCTGATAGGTAACCGTACTCACCCCGCAGGATTTTTCTGCGATGTGACGGACGGACTGAAGCCCGACACCGTCTCCTTTTCGCTTGGAGGACAGAAATACCCCGT
>CAKRLC010000026.1 GCA_934358955.1 uncultured Roseburia sp.
GGATGTGATTTTCCGAGTTATGCCCTCTAGTATTACGAAAGAGGGATGATGCCAATGAACACAATGGAAGTTCTTACACTTTTATTAGTTGTTTTTGCGGCTCTATCTTACATAGATAACCATAACGACAAAAAGAAATAGCATCCCACCGTCCAAAGTGAATGCTATTTCATAGTTGCAACTGAGGGCAATCGGATAACACATCCGATAACCTTTCTAAGTAGATTATACACTAGGGCATTTGAGAAATCAAGTGCCCTGTATTTTAATTGCTAAACCGCTCTATTTCCCAACAATCTCCTCGGTATTGATAAACTGGAACGGAGTTGTCTGGTAAACATAGTAATTAAGCCAGTTGGAATACAGGATGTTCCCATGGGAACGCCACTGCAGCTTTGGTTTCTGCGTGTCGTCATCATTTGGGTAGTAGTTCACCGGCATGCTGATTGGGAGGCCTTTTTCCTTATCACGCTTATACTCCTTGTCTAAGGTAACGCGGTCATATTCCGGATGTCCCATAACAAAAATCCTGCGTCCTTCGTCTGCGATCGCCAGAAATACTCCCGCTTCCTCTGATTCTGCAAGGATCGTCAGCTCCTTTACGGCGCGGATATCTTCCGCACGCACCTCAGTATGTCTGGAATGTGGAGCCATAAAGTAATCATCAAATCCCCTCACGAGCGGTACCTTGCGGTTCATGACATGATGCCCATATACTCCGAATTTCTTCTCTGGAAGCATATATTTTTTCAGCCCATAGTGATAATAAAGACCTGCCTGTGCGCCCCAGCACAAATGCAGAGTGGAAGTTGCATGCGTTTTACTCCACTCAAAAATGTCACACATTTCCTTCCAGTAATCCACTTCTTCATATTCCATCTGTTCCACCGGTGCTCCGGTAATGATAAGTCCGTCAAAATATCTTTGCCGGATATCCGAAAATGTTTCATAAAATTTATTCAAATGGCTTACAGATGTGTTCTTTGATTCGTGAGATGCAACCGTTACAAATGTCACGTCAACCTGAAGAGGTGTATTTGACAGGGACCGCAGTAGCTGCAATTCTGTTTCCTCTTTAAGCGGCATCAGATTCAGGATCGCGATGTTGATCGGTCTGATATCTTGATGTGTCGCACGGTTTTCGTCCATTACAAATATGTTTTCCATTTCAAGAATTTCCTTTGCTGGCAAATCACTCTGTGTTTTGATTGGCATAGTATCTTTTACCTTCCTTACTGTTTTCCTTAGAAATCTATAAACAGATTTTCTGCCCGGATCTATGCGCCGGTACCAAGCATCCCGCGAAGCTGTTCTTCTGACAGTACCGGTATTCCCAGTTCATTCGCCTTTGTCAGCTTGCTTCCCGCATTTTCCCCTGCAAGCACATAATCTGTCTTTTTTGATACAGATCCGGATACTTTTCCGCCATATTTTTCGATCAGCTCTGCTGCTTCTTTTCTTCCAAGC
Source organism: uncultured Roseburia sp. (assembly GCA_934358955.1). Lineage (GTDB taxonomy): Bacteria > Bacillota > Clostridia > Lachnospirales > Lachnospiraceae > Roseburia. Next base: position 1,468 of record CAKRLC010000026.1, read on the forward strand.
GTTGGCAATGTACCTGTCACTACAACAGTTTTTCCAGTCAGTGCCGATTCTATTACCTCGGCCTCTTCCGCTTTTATATTCACGCCGTATTCCTTCAGGCGCTCTATGATCTGACGGTTTTTTTCATCCGCAAAAAAGCTTCGGATACATTCCGCACTCACTTCACCAATATCATTTACTTCGGTCAGCTGTTCCACGGATGCCTGGCTAAGATGATCCATATCTTTAAAGTATTTCATAATTGCTTTTGCAGCTGCTTTTCCAACATTCGGGATACCAAGACCGGTCAGAAGCTTGTAAGCATCATTCTCTTTTGATTTTTCAATCGCATTGAGTAATTTGTCCGTATTTTTTTCTTTTCCGACAATGCCCTGCTCGATCAGTTCCTCACGATGTGTCTTTAGTACAAAAACATCTGCAACATCTTTAATATACCCCAATCGGACCAATTCTTCAATATAAACTGTTCCAAAACCTTTGATATCCATCGCATCACGCCCTACAAAGTTAATGATATGGCGTTCTAACTGCGCCGGACAGTTCGGTGAAGTACATTTGATATCTGCCGTATCTTTCTCACGTTCTGTCTTTGCCCCACACACAGGGCATGTATCCGGTATCAGAAACCGTTTCCAGTCAGCAGGTCTTTTTTCTTTTTTTACTTCTTTAATTTTTGGAATGATCTCTCCTGACTTGTACACAACGATCGTATCGCCAATTCCAATATCAAGTTCATTGATAAAATCCTGATTATGAAGCGTTGCCCTTGAAACGGACGTGCCGCACAGACGGACTGGTTCAAAAACCGCCGTTGGTGTAATACGCCCTGTTCTTCCGACCGAAAGTTCAATATCTAACAGCTTTGTTTCTTTTTCCTCAGGAGGATATTTATAGGCAACTGCCCATCTTGGCACCTTGGAAGTTGCTCCCAGCTTTTCACGATCCGAAAAACGGTTCAGCTTTACAACTGCTCCATCTATATCATAACCGAGATTACCACGGTTTTCCCCGATCGCTGTGATCGCATCCCACACTTCCTCTGCGGTCGTGCATACTCTGTAATCATCGATCACCTTAATCCCCTGTTTTTTCAGAAATTCGTAGCCTTCGGTGTGCGTAGCAAATTCCATTCCACGCACCTGCTGGATATTAAAAATAAAAAGCGAAAGATCTCTTTCCTTTGTCACCGCACTGTCTAACTGTCTTAAAGTTCCCGCAGCACAGTTTCTTGGATTTGCAAATACTTTTTTTCCAAGAAGCTCCTGCGTCTCATTCACTTTCTCAAAGGCAGCATTTTTCATGTATACTTCACCACGGATCTCAAGATATTCCGGCTTATCCTTCAGCTTCTTTTTCACATCACGGATCACCTTTGCATTAGCCGTCACATCCTCACCAAACATGATGCCGTCCCCTCTTGTTTCGGCCAGCACCAGTTCACCATTCTCATAACGCAGGGTCATGGAAAGTCCATCGATCTTATATTCGACCACAAATTCCGGATGGTCTAACTGGCTTTGCATGTCCTCTACAAAGCCAAATACCTCTTCCCTGGAAAAAACATCCTGTAAACTCAGCATTGGTACATTATGGCGCACTAAAACACCCGCCGTTCTTTTGGCTGTTCCGCCTACCTTCTGTGTAGGAGAATCCGGTGTCACAAGCTCTGGGTGTTCCTTTTCTAACTTCTTCAGTTCATTCATCATCATATCATATTCATAGTCGGTAATCTCCGGACTGTCCTGGTTATAATACCGGTCAATATGGTATTCCAATGTTTTCCTTAGCTCAACGATTCTTTCTTCTGCTGACATTTCTCTCATCCATTCTATTTTTATTATTCCGTTCATCCCGTGGCTGTTTCGTTGGAATCACTGTTTCGTTGGAAGAATCACGGATCAGTGACAAAAGCTGTCTGTATTCTTCTTCCGTAACATCGCGATACGTTCCGACCGGAAGTTCTCCTAATTCGATGTTCATAATTCTTGTACGGACCAGTTTTTCTACCCGGTATCCAAAATATTCGCACATCCGTCGGATCTGACGGTTTAATCCCTGTGTCAGTATAATCTTAAACTGCTTTTTTCCAACCCTTTTTACATGACATTTTCTCGTTGTTGTACCAAGCTCTACGAGCGGAACCCCATTGGCAAGGCCATGCAAAAAGCTGTCCGTCACCGGCCGGTTCACTGTAACAATGTATTCTTTTTCATGCATATTTCCGGAACGCATGATTTTATTAACGATTTCTCCATTATTCGTAAGTAAAAGTAACCCTTCCGAATCCTTATCCAGACGTCCGATCGGATAAATACGCTTCGGATAATGAATATAATCGATCACATTATTTTTTTCCCGCTTTTCTGCTGTACATACGATTCCTACCGGCTTATGGAAAGCGATCAATATCATTTCTTCTTCCTTTGACACTACTTTCCCCTGATAACAGACTTCCTGTCCGGGAAATACCCTTGCCCCGGTCTCTGCTGTCTTTCCATCGATCGTAACATTTCCGAGTTCTACCTGACGGTCTGCCTCACGTCTAGAACAGACACCGGCCTCACTCAAATATTTGTTGATCCGTACCCCGTTTTCTTCCATAAATACTCCATTCTGTTTTTTTACTTCCATAAGTCACAAAACGGAGACCTCAGTGTTCAGAAGTCTCCGCATGTTTCCTCTTTATCCATTACTTCAACAGGTCTGTTTTCACATAGCCTGTCTTATTATTCCAGTTTACCTTGGTCCATCCTTCTGCATAACTCATGACCACCGTTACTTTCTCTCCTGCATAAGCAAGACCTACTTTATCTGCTGTCTCACTCATGGAAGACCTGATATTGGTCGTGTTCAGTAATCTGACCACGGTTCCCTCTGTCAGACCGTTGGCTGCCGCTGTTCCTTCTGTAGGATTCTCAGGCATTGTTGCAGACAGATATTCACTCTTCACATAGCCACTTGTTCCGTTATAATCGATAATGCTCCATTCGCCTTCTGTTCCTGTCCTTGTGAGTGCTGTTCCCCTCTCAACAGAACCTATCTTTTCTGATCCGGCGTCCGCTGCTGCCCTGACATTTAATGTATCCGCTGCATACACCGTTTCCGTTGTCACTTCCGGCTGTGCCGGTTCTTCCGGTGCCGGTTCCTCTGCTGGCTGAGCCTCTGTAGCAGGCACCTCCGTAGCAGGTACTTCTTCCGTAGTCTCTGCCGGCTGTTCTGTCACGATGGAATTTCTCCATTCAGCGATCGCATTTGGAATGGTCGTTGCACACAGATTCAGAAGATTCTCATCCTGGGTAAGCGCCGCTTCATACTTCTGCTGGATATCATTCTGAAGCGCGATCACATCATCACTGTTATAGAATGTTGTGATCAGGTTCCGGATACTGGTATCCAATGCGCTTTCCTGTCTGGAAAGATTGTACTCACTGTATAAATTATCAATATATAATGCACCATTCTCATTGGTTCTCACATAAAAGAAATACAGTCCCGGAGCCAGTGTGTCAACACCCATGAACTTAACGTCCAGGCTGACATTGACCATATAAGAATTGCTATCCAAACCACTCTTGGTATAGCAGTTAATATTCTGATAGCTTTCAATGTACTGGCTGATCAGAGAAATATAACTCTGTTCATTCTGTGTGATCGGTGTTGCAATTGTCTGGAGTGTGACAAGGTCGCCATTTGCATATGCGGAAAAATACTGATTGATCAGATCATTCACCGCCGGAATCGCATTCTCCTGATATGCTTCCTCTGTCTCCATCTGCTGTGTTGAGTCTACGTTATTCCCGCTGCCATCTTTCTTACCGGTATAGATCACTAACACAAGGATAATTACCAATAATACGGCTGCAGCTGCAATATATCTTACGTTCTTCTTTAAAAAATCAACTATTTTTTCCTTTTCAGGCTGTTTATTTTTATTCTCTTCAGATTCCATTTCTTTTCAACCTCTCTTATCTATCTACAAAAAATACTTCTGCCAATTCTCTCTTTTTGTTGTCTCTACATACTTTTTTATAATAGCATTATCCATACTCATTGTCAACGCGTGGCGAACTTTTCCAGGCACATGGCGAATTTTTCCAGGTGCACAGTTTGTGTCCGTTTCTGTTCACCCGTACCTTGCTCCGGTAACAAAACCTACCAAAACTTGGTCTTTCCGCCGGTCTCTGCTTGTGGTATCATAAAATTATCTAAATAATTACCTGTTCGGGATGCTTCCTGTGATTTTTATAATCCAACCGTTGTCTCCACACCATTTTTTATAGAGGATAATGTTATGTTTACTTTATTATTTTATGTATTATTTTTTCCTATTATCTTAGCCTTCAAGCTGATTGGCCTTATTTTTAGTATCATTCTTGGTGTTTTTAAATTAATAGGATTCCATGATATTATTTCCAAATAAAAGAATGATCATTTTCTTAATAAAAAAACCGTAAGTCATAGAGTTCTAATGACTTACGGATTTTTATATCAGTGCACCTGGCGGGAATCGAACCCGCAGCGTCGGAGTCGGAGTCCGATGTTTTATCCATTAAACTACAGCTGCATTTATAACATTGCTTACGCAACTACTATAATATAACAGATTTGCTTTTAAATTTCAAGTTTTTTGTTACAGTCTTTTCTGTGAACCCAATTCAGGTATTGCGGTACGCCCGCACCACGTTCCGGTAATGATTCACAGAAACGAATTCATACAAATATAACAGGGAGGAGTTTTTATGCCACCACTTATTTTTCATATCGATGTCAATTCTGCTTTTTTAAGCTGGGAGTCTGCAAGACGCTTACGTGAAAATCCGGATGCCGTTGACCTTCGTACCATTAACGCTGTGATCGGCGGAGATGAAACGATGCGGCATGGAGTCGTCCTTGCAAAATCTCCTTCTGCGAAAAAATACGGCATACGGACCGGCGAACCACTTTCCCACGCAAGGCAAAAATGTCCCAGCCTCGTTGTTGTTCCGCCTGACCATGAGCTGTACGCTGCATCATCGCGCCAGTTCATCCGTATTCTGGAAGAAGTTGCTCCTGTTATCGAACAGTGCAGCATTGATGAAGCCTTCTGTGACATGACCGGCACTGAAAAGCTTTATGGGGAACCGGTCGCTTTTGCCACAAAATTAAAAGACCGCATTTATAAAGAACTTGGTTTTACTGTAAATATTGGCATCTCCACGAATAAGCTGCTGGCAAAAATGGCCTCTGATTTTGAAAAACCAAACCGCGTCCATACTCTTTTCCCGGAAGAAATTCCTGAGAAGTTCTGGCCTCTGCCGGTATCAGAGCTATATGGCTGTGGAAAATCCTCCGCTGCAAGACTTCGCTCTCTTGGCATCACTACGATCGGTGCTCTTGCAAAAGCCGACAGGCAGATGCTCCTTGCGAATTTCAAATCCCAGGGGGATTACCTGTGGGAAGCCGCAAATGGCATCTCATCTTCTACCGTTGCAGCAGACTCCCCTGCCAATAAGGGATATGGCAACTCGGTCACACTCCCTTATGATATTACAGACTCTGACAGCGCCCACCACATCCTGCTCTCACTCTGTGAAACGGTCGGTGCACGGATCCGCTACGACAAAGCCTATATCAGTGTCGTCCAGGTCCAGATCGTTGACAGCGAATTCCGCCATCATTGCCGGCAGCTCACGCTTCCTTCTGCAACAAATGTGACAGAGAAAATATATGAGGCTGCCAGACAGGCATTTGACCAGGGATGGGACCATTCACCAATCCGCCTGCTTGGTGTTTCCACCAGCAAAGCAACCGATGAAGGCTATGAGCAATATAATCTTTTTGACCGGGACAAATTCGAGCGTCTTTCCCGCCTGAATTCTGCCGTTGATAAAATCCGTAATAAATACGGGGAAGACGCCATTGTACGCGCCTGCTTCGTTACGCAACCGAATCCTCAAACTGGGAATTGTAAAGATTCGCATAAAAACCGCCCGCAGCAAGAAGCTCCTCGTGATTTCCCTGCTCAATAATATCTCCATCCTTCATAACAAGGATCAGATCTGCATCACGGATCGTTGACAATCTGTGTGCAATGACAAAGCTGGTTCTTCCTTTCATGAGATTATCCATTGCTTTCTGGATCTCAATCTCAGTTCTCGTATCGACAGAGGAAGTTGCTTCATCTAAGATCAGTATCTTATTGTCGGCAAGAATTGCTCTTGCGATCGTAAGCAGCTGCTTCTGTCCCTGGGATACATTGCTTGCATCCTCGTTCAGTTCCATCTGATATCCGCCCGGCAGTGTTTTGATAAAATGATCTGCCCTTGCCGCCTTTGCTGCTGCGATTACTTCCTCGTCTGTCGCATCAAGACGTCCATAACGGATATTTTCCATGATCGTACCCTTAAACAGCCAGGTGTCCTGCAATACCATTCCAAATGCATCACGCAGTTCCCTGCGGTTAAAGTCCCTGATGTCCGTTCCATCTAATCGGATCGCACCGCTGTTTACATCATAAAAACGCATCAGCAGTTTTACCATCGTTGTTTTTCCCGCACCCGTCGGTCCGACGATTGCAATCTTTTCTCCCGGTTTTACGCTGGCGCTGAAATCCTTGATAATAATCTGTTCCGGATTGTATCCAAAATGAACGTGCTCGAAAGTTACCGCACCTGTAATTTTGGAAATATCTGCCGGATGCGCTGTGATCTGTTCTTCCTCTTCTTCCTCAAGAAACTCAAATACACGTTCGGAAGCAGCTGACATGGACTGCACCTGATTGATCACCTGCGCGATCTGCTGGATCGGCTGTGTGAAGTTTTTCACATACTGGATAAATGCCTGAATATCCCCGATCGTGATCACTCCTCGGATTGCAAGCAATCCTCCGGTCAGCGCCACACATGCATAGCCAAGGTTTCCGACAAACATCATGATCGGCTGCATCATACCGGATAAAAACTGTGATTTCCATGCCGAATCATAAAGAATGTCATTTGTTTTTTCAAATTCTTCAATTGTATCCTTCTCACGGTTAAACGCCTTGATCACCAGATGTCCACCATACACTTCTTCCACCTGTCCATTGATATGTCCAAGATATTCCTGCTGCGCGCGGAAAAACTTCTGTGATTTTTTTGTTACAAATCCGATCAGTCCCATGGAAATCGGTAAGATCACAAGTGCGATCAATGTCATGACCGGTGAAATACTTATCATCATCACAAGCACACCGATCAATGTTGCAACAGATGTAATAATTGTCGTGATGCTCTGATTGAGTCCCTGTCCTAACGTATCCACATCATTTGTGATGCGTGACAGAACTTCACCATAGGTACGGCTTTCAAAATATTTCATCGGCATGCGGTTTATTTTTTCCGAGATTTCTTTTCTGAGACGATAGCACACCTTTTGTGTGATCCCTGTCATGATCCATCCCTGGATAAAATTGAAAATCGCACTGCACAGATATAAGCCCAATACAAATAAAAGAATACTTCCTATCTTGCCAAAATCAATACTTCCGGTCCCCTGTATTTTTGACATCAGTCCTTCTGACAATGCCGTTGTTGCTTTTCCCAAAATTTTTGGTCCTGCAACATTAAAAATCGTTGAGCATGCTGCAAATAACATGACAACCAAAATAGCAATTTTATATTTTCCAATATAGCTTAACAGCTTTTTGATCGATTTTTTGAAGTCCTTTGGTTTTTCTCCCGGATGCATGCCGTGTCCCATAGGTCCCCTTCTTCGTGGCTGCTGTGTCTTAAATTCCTGTTCTTTACTCATTGAAAGCCACCTCACTTTCTTCAAGACCAAGCTCTTTTGCAGACAGCTGCGATTTTGCGATCTGTCTGTATACTTCGCAGGACTTTAATAATTCTTCATGGGTGCCCTTGCCTACAATTTCTCCATTGTCTAACACCAGGATCTGTTCTGCGTGCAAAATCGTACTGATACGCTGTGCTACAATGATCACCGTGCTGTCTTTCACATTTTGGGCAAGTGCCTTTCTCACTGCAGCATCTGTTTTCAGATCCAACGCAGAAAAGCTGTCGTCAAAAATATATATTTTTGGCTCTTTTGCGATTGCCCTCGCAATGGCAAGACGCTGCTTCTGTCCACCGGAAACATTACTTCCTCCCTGGGCGATCGGACTGTTATAGTCCTCCTCTTTTGCTTCAATAAATTCTGTTGCCTGTGCAATCTCTGCAGCTTTCTTTATCTGGGCATCAGTGGCATCCTCTTTTCCAAAACGAAGATTTGAGGCAATCGTTCCGGAGAATAATACACCTTTCTGCGGCACAAAACCTATCTCGTCACGCAGGTCAGACATTGAAATGTTCCGGATATCTTTTCCATCAAGGGTAATACTTCCTCCTGTCACATCATACAGACGCGGAATAAGGTTTACCAGTGTGGACTTACCGCAGCCAGTACTTCCAATGATCGCCGTTGTCTGTCCCGGCTCTGCCGTAAAATCAATATCGTGAAGTACATCCTCTTCTGCACCCGGATATTTAAAGTTTACATGTGAAAATCTTACGACTCCATTGTGTGTCGTTACTTTTTCAGGCGCTGCTACATCACAGACAGATGATTTTGTACAAATAACCTCATCGATGCGCTCTGCTGCAACTGCTGCACGCGGAAGCATGATCGATATCATCGTGAGCATTAAAAATGACATAACGATCATCATCGCATACGTAATAAATGCCGTCATCGCGCCAACCTGCATCGTTCCTTCGTTGATTTTATGAGCTCCAACCCATACAATACCAACGGAAAGCACGTTCATGATCATCATCATTCCAGGCATCATAAATGTCATAACCCTGTTTGTAAATAACATTGTTTTTGTCAGATCCCGGTTTGCCTCATCAAAACGTTCTTCCTCTTTTTCTTCCCTGCCAAAGGCACGGATCACAGAAAGACCGGTCAAAATCTCTCTGGATACCAGGTTAATATTATCCACTAACTTCTGCATTAATTTGAATTTTGGCATTGTAACAGACATCAGTACCAGAACATAGCCAAGGATCACCAAGATAGCAAGCGCAATGATCCATCCCATTCCGGCTCCTGTCTTTACGACTCTTATCACGCCACCAAGACCAAGGATCGGTGCATAGGCAACCATACGCAATAATATAACGGAAACCATCTGAATCTGCTGGATATCATTGGTGCTTCGCGTGATCAGGGATGCTGTTGAAAATCTGTCCATTTCGGCATTTGAAAAACCGACTACCTGACGGAACACATTTTTTCTTAACGTTCTACCAATTCCTGCACCAACTCTGGATGCAAAAAAGCCAACTAAAACCGTAACTACTCCGATCAGTAATGCCATACCAACCATCTTTAATCCCGCTGTAGCAAGATACGTTTTCTGCATCTTCTGTACATCGAGCCCGGCTGCCTTATCGCAGGAAATAGCATAAGCAATTCCCATAGATTTCACCAGAGAGCTTCCCATGGTATCGATCGTATCCTTCATGCCATCCCGCATAGAAAACAGCATATCCCTGTCTAAGGTACCATTTTGCAGCATAGCCGCAAAGACAGGACGAACATCCACGCAATTAGTCATCACTTTCTTTCCATCTTTATCCTCTTTTTCCTGTTGGAAGCTCTTTAAATCTGTTCCGAGCATTTGCCCGATCTGTTCTATGCTCATCTGTTCTACCGCTGAGGCATCCATCCCTGACTGCTCTGCCAGCATTTTCTTAAATGCCGTTTCTTCCATAGCGCTCATCTGGTAGTTCATGATCAATGGAAGGGCCAGCTGTTCATCTAACTCTTCCAGTTTTCCCTGATCCAGATTTTTTCTGTAACAGATACCATTCTGAATGGCATAGCTTTCTTCCCAGCTGTCAATTTCCGGATCTGTCATAATAAACTCAGCGGCATAAAATTCGTCCTCATTTAATTGTTCCGGAAGTACATGTTCTACCCCGCTGTTCAAAATTCCGACATCAATGATATCAGACGTATAAGACGGCAGTGACAGATCACACCACGCCTGCACGAAAAGCAGTGCGATAATGACCAAAACTGACTTCCAATACGGAATCATATTTTTAAATATTCTGCTCATTCTCTTTTTCCTTTCTGTCCTCTTTCTTTCTGTCATCGAGTTCTTTTTGTGCAATGATATAAATGTTATTCAGATAAGCGATCAGGCGCTTCATATCTTTCTCCCCGACCTTCGTCATAACAGCCTTTCCATACTCACATAATGTTTTCCTTGCTTCCCGAACGACCTGTTCTCCTTCTGCGGTCAGTCTGACATAGGTGTTTCTCCTGTCTTCTTTATTTACAGTCCGCTCCACATAGCCTTTGTCCTCCAGCCCGCGCAGTGTTCTTGACACCGACGGTGGAAGTACCTTTGTCTTCGCAGCAAGTTCCGAGATCAGAATCTTTCCATCCTCCCCAAGCTCACAAATTGCATTCATCGTCATAAAATCTACACGGCTTAATTCCGGAACGATTGCACCTATATTAAGCTTACGGAACTGACTCATAGAACGAAATAATTCTATATATAACTGATCCATTTCTCACCATCCTTTAATTATTTAACATTGTTATCTATTTGCATGTGTTAAATAATAACACCGGTATTTTTTCCTGTCAAGAATTCCGATGTCAAAAAATCTGATCTTTTGACACCTGTTTAAAAGAATGTGTCTTGGCACATTCTCGCGCCGAGCGCGGTCGCTTGTGACAACCTACATCTTCGCGCGAGTGCGCATCATTGGCACGTTAGTGCCTTTTTGTGTAATAGGGAATTCCAAGGAATTTCCTATTACGCAAAAAATATCAGATTTCACTTTATAAGCTGAAATCTGATATTTTTTAATCACACTTTATTATCCTATCTTAATGATTCGGGTGTCAAAAGGTCTACTTCGTAACCTTTATTGGTATTGGCAAATTACCACACAAACTGCCCGCATAAACTTCATGCAGGCTTTAGTCCCCTGGATTCTTTTATTTATAATAACGATGCAGCCGGTCCAATATCTCTGTCATATCATTTAAAGCAAGCTGCCCTGGTGCACTTCCGCCCTGATCTGCAGCAAATGTTACCGCTGATCCAAAGCTTTCTCCGCATATTCTGCTGACCATGCCAAGCGTTCCCATGGACATGGTAATGATCGGTGTGTCATCATTCTCCTCAGCAAACTGTCCGGTCACTGATAAAAGTGACAGCACATCTTCCATATTGTGAGGCATCACAGCAAGTTTTACAATATCTGCATTCCCAACACACATTTTTTCTACGATCATCTTCATTACTTCACGCTCTGGTGTTTCGTCAAAATCATGATGAGATGCAACAACTTTGATTCCTTTTTTCTGAAGCTTTTTTATTTTCATGGCCGGGTGCGTTTCCTCAAAAAATTCCACATCGATCAGATCCACACACCCTGCTTCTACGATCAGATCCTGAATGTCATCTCTTTGCTCCGGTGTGATCTCGCTGACGCCTCCCTGTCTTTTGCTTCGGAATGTTGCAAGAAAAATCTTTTTTTTAAGCCATTCTTTTGTACTTTCAAAGACCTCACGAATCGCATTATAATCCTGCCAGTGTGCAAAAGCATCGATTCTCCATTCGATCATCTCTGCTTCTGATTCTGAAAGTCTTTTTATTTTCTCAATGATCTGCTCCTTTTCTGTCTCCATAACCGGCACACAGATCAATGGTTTTCCTTTTCCAATCTCATACCCTTTTATCTCCATACGTCTTCGTCCTTCCTGTCTTACTATCTTACCTTCTTAATAAAAATCTGGTTGCCAAAAGGGCTGCATTTAAGTTTATGCTGGCAGCTTGCACAAAAGAAATATTCCAGGTTTCATTGTGCAAAACATTCCGCTAAGCCTCTGAAAGCGTGAAGCGTGTTCAGCAGAGGCTTCCACGCTTCATGAGTCTTATCTCCATTGCACAAAGAGAAACCTGGAATATTTCTTTTGTGCAATTTGCCAATAAAGGTTATGAAGCAGATATTTTGACATCCGAATTTTTATAAATCTTCTGCTTGTATCTTATGACACTTTTCTGTAAGATACAACCTTTTCTTGAAAAATAAAACTTATAATATATTTATAGTCTGCCGTTTTTCTACATGTAACAAATGCAACAAAAAGTCTGCAATGGAAAACATTTTCCTGTCCAACAGGTGAAAATACAAGTGCCGTCCCCTTATGCTACATTATAGCATTCTCCATCATCCATAACTAATATTTATACCATCTATAATTAATTGGAACACCCCAAGATTTGACAATTCCATGACCATACTTTAAAATTAGCAGATAGTATATTGGATAAATCCATAAAGGAGATATAAAAATGAGCTTCACTTTTTTAAACGAATTACCATCCCCGGAAGAGATCAAACGCGATTATCCGCTTTCTGATAAATTAAAGGCTTTGAAAAAGCAGCGTGACAAAGAAATCAGTGATGTGATCTGCGGAAAAGATGACCGCTTTCTTGTGATCATAGGACCATGCTCTGCTGATAATGCGGACTCTGTCTGCGATTACGTCAGCAGACTTACTTCTATCCAGGAAGATGTCAAAGAAAAGCTGATCATCATTCCTCGTGTTTATACAAATAAGCCTCGTACAACCGGGGAAGGTTACAAGGGAATTGCCTCCCAGCCAGATCCAGAAAAAGCACCTGACATGGTGGAAGGTCTGATCGCGATGCGTAAAATGCACATCCGTGCCATTGAAGAAAGCGGCCTTACCTGCGCAGACGAAATGCTTTACCCGGAAAACTGGGGTTATGTAGAAGACCTTCTGTCCTATGTTGCTATTGGTGCCCGCTCGGTGGAAGACCAGCAGCACAGACTGACCGTAAGTGGTTTTGATGTTGCTTCCGGCATGAAAAATCCAACCAGTGGTGACTTTGCTGTTATGTTAAATTCCGTTTATGCAGCCCAGCATCCACATCACTTTGTTTACCGTGGTTACGAAGTTGAAACAACCGGCAATCCATTAACCCACGTTGTATTACGCGGTGCTGTAAGCAAACATGGGAACAGCACACAAAATTATCATTACGAGGATCTCATCCGCCTGTGCGAAATGTACGCCAAGATGGATCTTGTAAATCCGGCTGCTATTGTAGACGCAAATCATTCCAACTCCGGCAAGCAGTTCAAAGAACAGATCCGTATTGTAAAAGAAGTCATGCATAACCGCCTCTTATCCAATGACATCCGGAATATGGTCAAGGGTGTTATGATTGAAAGCTATATTGAAGAGGGTTCCCAGAACATTCATGACCATATTTATGGAAAATCTATCACTGATCCTTGTCTTGGATGGGAAGACTCCAAAAAATTAATTTACGAAATTGCTGATATGTGCCATTAATTCATGATTTTAGCTTTTAACAAAGAAGCTCCTACAGGTTTACCTGTAAGAGCTTCTTTTCATCTGTGTATAAATTTGTGTTGATGCGAGTTCTGAATGCCCTAGCATCTGCTGTATCTGTTTTAAATCTGCTCCTTCACATACCATATGCATTGCAAAGGAATGTCTTAACATATGCGGTGTGATCTCTGCCTGAATTCCAGCTTTTCTCCCATAAGCCTTCATCAGCTTCCAGAATCCCTGGCGGCTCATTGCTCTTCCTGAACAATTGGTAAAAAGCCACGGGACATTTTCATCCTTAACCAGATCAGGACGTCCTGAAGCAAGATAGCGTTTCATTGCTTCTTTCGCTGCTCCTTCTACCGGAAGAACTCGTTCCTTATGTGCATCCCGACAGATCAGCTGTCCCTTTTCACAATCCACGTCCTCTAAAGTAAGCGAGATCAGTTCTGAAACACGAATGCCTGTTGCATACAAAAGCTCCAGCATTGCCTTATCCCGGCGTTCCTTTGGTGAAGGGCCTTCCGGCTGGGCAAGAAGTCTTGCTGTCTCATCTTCACTTAGGACAGATGGAATCTTTTTTTCAACTTTCGGTGGCTTGATCTGCTGCGCTGGATCCTCGCTGATCTTCTTTGACTGCTCCTCAAAGCAGAAAAACGCCTTCATAGAGGCTATACTGCGGGATACCGTAGATGGCTTCAATCCACTGACTTCTAGAAAAGACAGATACCCATTCAGATCTTCTGTTGTGATCTGATCTGCTGCACTGATTCCCTGCTGTGCAAGATATAAACACATCTTCTTTAAGTCACGCTCGTAGGATACTTCTGTATTCTGGGAGGTCTGTTTTTCTTCATGAAGATATTGAATAAATTGATAAATATCATGTTCCATTTTTATTACTTTGCCCTGATCGCTTTCTCTCTTTGTAACTGTCGGCATGCTGCTTTTATAAGCTGACCGTCATGTGAAATGTAAATCACGCTTTGCAAGCATCCTCCTGTTTTTATAAAATGCCGCGAATCGAGATATAGCATCCATTATAATAACTCTGCCGCCAAAAAGCAATCTTTTTCTCTTAATATAATACCTTCTGTAATAAAAATGGTGACAAATATCCTTCAAATGCACATCCCAACATCACACTAAGTCCAAGCAGCAATATACTCCACCCATCCTTTTGCAAGGAAAAGGGAGCTTTGTTATCTCTGCAGATCTCATAAGCTTTGCCATCTTCCATCCGAAGAGATGCAATCGCAATTGCTGCTCCATAAAACAACCAATGTGGCATCGTTGCTACCAAAAATATCACCAGACCATAAGCACCACGATCCGATACTGTCATTGATAGAAACATCCCTCCGAGAAAAAACAACAGCCATCGGCAGCCTCTTGCAATAACCTTCCCAGGAAAAACTTTTCCCAGCAAAAGAAAAAGAAGTAATTCTTTTGTGCGTTCCCGTAAAAGAAAAAGAAAGAAACGGTCACCCGGTTCATCCGAAAATACCAGTCCAGCCTGATCCCAGAAAGAAACTAATCCACAACGCTTCAAATAATCATTCCCGACTACATACATCAGGCTTATCCCACAAAAAAAGGAAAGAATCCCTATATAATCCATCTTTTTTCTCATTCACAAGCTTTTCCCTTCCTGTTTCTAAGATCAATCTATGCAGATGGTTCTAAATTCTTTCCTCTTTTTCCTGTAAAAAGTCTTTTTTCTTAAGATCTATTCGCAGGAACTATTTCGTTTATTTTTGTATGCAAGCAACGCCGCAACTGTTTTTGAATCCTGCAGAGTCCCTGCATAAATCATATCGCACAGCTCATCAATATCATATGCGTAAACGTCAATCGCTTCTGCCTCATCAAGGTGCTGTTCCCCTTTTACCAGATCCTGTGCAAGATATACGTCAATGAATTCATCACAAAATGCAACGGTTGTTTTCAGAGAGATCAGGAAACTTAATTTTTCACTTTTATACCCGGTTTCTTCCTCCAGCTCTCTTGCCGCACATATCCTCGTATCTTCTGTCACACTGTCCCGCGCTCCTGCCGGAATCTCTAACGTCATACGGTTTAAGGCGTTTCTGTACTGTTTTACCATCAGAATTTTTCCATCATCCCTGACCGGAACAACTGCCGCTGCTCCTTTTCGATGCGACACAAAATCCCATTCCTCTGTCTTTCCATCCGGTAGCTGCATCGTATCTTTATAAATATCAAGGATAGCACCCTTATATACAAGCTCTCTGCTTACTCTTTCTGCATGTTCTTTTCTTTCTTTTTCCATTTTTATTTCTCCTTAAAAACCGCGTCTTCTCACTGCCTTTATTGTCAAATTGCACTATTTTTTTGTGTAATTTGACACCATAAATTAAATTGCAGACTTTTTGCCACCCGAATCCTTACTAATTAAGAAAAGGGCTGAAAACAAGATTTCTCTTGTCTTCACACCCTCTTTAAACTCATTCTCCTTATTTTGCAAAATCAGTTACTCGTGATTCACGAATCACATTTACCTTGATCTGACCTGGATATTCCAACTCAGCTTCAATCTGCTTTGCAATATCGCGAGCAAGTAATACCATATCGGCATCATTAATTTGCTCTGGAACAACCATAATTCGAATCTCTCTACCTGCCTGAATGGCAAATGATTTTTCTACTCCCTTAAATCCGTTTGAAATGTCTTCTAACTGTTTTAATCTGTTTGTATATGTGTCGAGTGTCTCTCTTCTTGCACCTGGTCTGGCTGCGCTGATCGTATCAGCTGCCTGAACAATACATGCAATCAATGACTGTGGTTCCACATCTCCATGATGTGCCTCTACTGCATTGATAATAATCGGAGATTCTTTGTACTTTCTACATAAATCAACACCGATCTGAATATGAGAACCTTCCATATCATGATCCACAGATTTGCCGATATCATGTAATAAACCTGCACGTTTTGCAGTTCTTACATCAACACCGATCTCTGCTGCAAGCAAACCGGAAAGCTGTGCAACTTCGATGGAATGTTTCAATGCGTTCTGTCCATAACTTGTTCTGAACTTCATTCTTCCAAGTAAACGTACTAATTCCGGATGGATTCCATGTACACCTACTTCTAAAGTCGCTGCTTCACCCTCTTCACGGATCATGGTCTCAACTTCTTTCTGAGCTTTCTCGACCATTTCTTCAATTCTAGCTGGATGAATACGTCCATCTACAATTAACTTTTCCAAAGCAATGCGGGCAACTTCTCTTCGGATTGGATCAAATCCAGATAAGATGACTGCTTCCGGTGTATCATCGATGATCAGATCCACACCTGTCATTGTCTCCAATGTACGGATGTTACGTCCTTCCCTACCGATAATTCTACCCTTCATCTCATCATTTGGAAGCTGTACAACGGAAATGGTTGTCTCTGCAACATGATCAGCAGCACATTTCTGAATGGCTGTTACGACATATTCCTTTGCTTTCTTGTCTGCTTCCTCTTTTGCCCGGGTTTCCATTTCTTTGATCATTTTTGCAGTATCATGCTTGACATCTTCTTCGACGGTTTTTAAGAGGTATTCCTTTGCCTGTTCGGAGGTTAATCCAGAGATTCTTTCAAGTTCCTGTAAACGCTCTTCATTGAGCTTTGCGATCTGAGCTTTCTGTTTGTTGATCTCTTCTTCTTTTGCTGCAAAACCTGCCTCGCGCCGTTCGATAGATTCCAACTTTTTATCAAGGTTTTCTTCTTTCTGTACGACTCTGCGTTCGCTGCGCTGAATCTCTGCTCTGCGTTCCTTCACTTCTTTATCAAGATCGTTCTTCACCCGGATAGATTCTTCCTTGGCTTCGAGCATTGCTTCACGCTTCTTGGTCTCTGCGGCCTTCACTGCTTCATCAATAATCTCACGTGCTTTTTCTTCTGCATTCCCAATCTTTGCGTTCGCCACATTCTTGTGGTATGCAGTCGTAATAAAATACGTCAGCACTGCAGTGACGGCTAAAGTAATCACAACAGCAATCACTATCTGCATCATCACAGGAGCACCTCCTTTATGAAATTTTCATTGTACATATAACATATAAGGTGTATCGTATCTGCTTATTAACAAAAAGCATGTATGGCATACTCTCTATTTTCCAGTTACAATATCGCAATTCTCTGTCATAATTAACAACAGATTAATTTTATTCTATTTTCATAGTTATGTCAAGTAATTACTGTTCAATGTGCATAATATTGAATAGGTAAAAAAAAAGAATACAACATATTGTACAAAGAACTTTCTTGCAAAAGCTATCTTTATCTGTCTTTTGACTGCATGGCTTTTAAAATATCCCTGCTCTGGAATCCTCTCCGCAAAAGGAACTGGTATTGCTTTCTCTTCTCATTCTCCTCCGCAGCTTCGAATGTGTAATGTCGTTTTCTGAGCAATTCCATGATCTTCTTGATGTCATCTGAAAAATATTCCTCTTCCAATGCTGTCTCGATCAGATCGCGTTCCACCCCTTTTGCTGCCAGATCCATGCAAAGCCGCTGCCTGCTCTTCTTCTCCTGTCTGTAGCGGATATAAATGCAGGCATAGCGGTAGTCATCCAGATAATGATACCCCTTCACATATGCAATCGCATCTTCTATGCAATGTTCCGGATAGCCTCCCTGCCTGAGCTTCTCCCGAAGCTGTTTTTCCGTACGGTCCTGTCTTTCCAGTAGATGCAGGGCGCGCTTCTTTGCCCTTTTTCCAAGGATCTCATGAAAAATCACGTCCTGCATCTCTTCTGTAACAAAGCCGTTTTCCTCGATACCAAGCTTTCTTATCTCGCCCTTATATAAAATAAACTCTGTACCATCTTCCAGGCAGACTCTGCTTTTTCCTTTTTCAAGTGCTGTAATATGAGCCACCTGTAAATCCATCTCTTATTCCTCTGCTTCGTCCGTTTTTGCTGCCGGTGTCTCTGCATCTTCTTCTGCGGTTCCGTCAAGCTGGAATTTTTCTCTTACTTTTGCTTCGATCTCTTCACATACCAGTGGATTCTCACGCAGATAATTCTTGGCATTCTCACGTCCCTGTCCAATCTTATCTCCATTATATGCATACCAGGCACCTGATTTTACAACGATTCCGCAATCCGCTGCCAGATCAAGAATATCGCCTTCTTTGGAAATTCCCTTTCCAAACATAATATCAAACTCTGCCTCTCTGAATGGAGGTGCAACCTTATTCTTCACGATCTTCACGCGGGTACGGTTACCAACAACCTCTCCTGCCTGCTTTAATGATTCAATTCTGCGGACATCCATTCTGACCGAAGAGTAGAACTTTAAGGCACGTCCACCTGTTGTTGTCTCCGGATTTCCAAACATAACACCAACCTTCTCACGCAGCTGGTTGATAAAGATAACAATACAGTTCGACTTGCTGATAACAGCAGTCAGCTTACGCAGTGCCTGGCTCATCAGACGCGCCTGAAGGCCAACATGAGAATCACCCATATCTCCATCAATCTCTGCCTTCGGTACAAGTGCCGCAACAGAGTCCACGATCACAATGTCCACTGCTCCGGAACGCACCATCGTCTCTGTGATCTCAAGGGCCTGTTCTCCACAGTCTGGCTGTGAAATATATAATTCATCAATATTGACTCCGATATTCTTCGCATAAGCCGGGTCCAACGCATGCTCTGCATCAATAAAGCCCGCTATACCGCCTCTCTTCTGTACTTCTGCAACTGCATGCAGTGCTACCGTCGTCTTACCACTGGACTCCGGTCCGTAAATCTCGATAATCCTTCCCTTCGGAAGTCCACCAAGTCCTAATGCTATATCAAGGCTTAAAGAGCCGGTCGGGATCGTCTCCACGTTCATATGTGCGCTGTTATCTCCCAGCTTCATGATCGATCCCTTACCATACTGCTTCTCAATCTGTGAAATAGCAGCGTCCAATGCCTTTAATTTATCTTCTCTTGCCATATTATCTCCTCCACGCGAACTTATGTTCGTTTTCTGTTCTTATAGTATTATAAATTGAACTAAATGTCAACTTAAATGTTTCTCTTCTATTGTTCTTCTTTGGAAAACCGGCTGAACTGCCTGTAACAATTAAAAATGCCAATTGAAATGATATCGCAGCACAAAAACAGATTGTGTGCCTTCTCATACCATAGCACACTCTCTTCTTCTGCACAAGGTCTTTTCCCAATTTGCTTCTATTACGGTCTGCACAAAAAAACAAGGCCAGGCAACAGGATCTGTAAAAATCCCATTGCCCGGCCCAGCCCATCATACAAAGCCAAATTTCTATTCAAGATATGGCTTTAACATTTCCATGATCGCATTCTCGCCCTGTACTCCAACGGCTCTCGTCTGGAATAATCCTAAATTCATGACAACCAGTGTCGGAATACTCATAATCTGATATTTTAAAGCCAGTCCGGCTTCTTCATCTACATTCACTTTACCAAACTTCACCTTGCCATCAAGCTTTTCTGCCAGCTCTTCGATCACCGGTGACTGCATTCTGCATGGTCCGCACCATTCAGCCCAGAAGTCAAGTACAACCGGGATCTTGCATCCTAACACTTCATCATCAAAGTTACTGTTTGTAATTGTTACAACTGCCATATTTTTATCCTCCTGTTTTTTTATTCGCGTCCAAACTCAGACAATCTCAATCCCTCGTTGCGGTCAAGCACCATGCCGACACTCCAGGAATTTACAAATAATAACAACGGACGGCCCTTCAGATCCTGGATCTTCTTCATATCAGAAGTTCCAACGATCTTATCCATATTAATCTCTTCGTTTTCGATCCAGCGGATATGCTCATATGGAAGCTTGTCCATTCTGATCTCAACGTTATATTCATTCTCCAGACGGTATTTTAAGACATCAAACTGCAACACACCTACAACACCAACAATCACTTCTTCCATACCCATATTGTATTCCTGGAAAATCTGGATCGCACCTTCCTGTGCGATCTGCTGCATACCCTTCATAAACTGTTTTCGTTTCATGGTATCTACCTGACGTACTCTTGCAAAATGCTCCGGAGCAAACGTCGGGATTCCTTCAAACTGGAACAGCTGCTTTGACGTAGTCAGCGTATCTCCGATTGAGAAAATACCCGGATCAAATACACCAATGATATCACCTGCATATGCTTCATCTACAATATGACGTTCCTGTGCCATCATCTGCTGTGGCTGTGAAAGCTTTATCTTTTTATTGCCACCCTGAATATGTGTTACTTCCATGCCAGCTTCAAACTTTCCGGAACAGATTCGCATAAATGCGATTCGGTCACGATGCGCTTTGTTCATATTTGCCTGGATTTTAAATACAAATGCAGAAAAATCTTCCCGGAACGGATCGATCATACCAACATCTGCCTTTCTTGGCAGCGGAGAAGTTGTCATCTGCAGGAAATGCTGTAAAAATGTCTCTATACCAAAGTTTGTAAGCGCTGAACCGAAAAATACCGGTGAAAGCTCACCCTTTGATACAAGCTCCATATCAAATTCCGCACTTGCCCCGTCTAACAGCTCGATCTCTTCTAAAAGCTTTTCCTTTGCAGCTTCCCCGATCTCCTGAACCAATGCCGGGTCATCGATATGAATGTGTCTTTCTGTTCCTTCTTTCGTACCTTTGAGTGTGTCTGCAAATGTTGTGACCTCTTTTGTATTCCGGTCATAAACACCCTTAAATTCTTTTCCAGAACCAATCGGCCAGTTGATCGGGCAGGTCGCAATACCAAGCTCTTTTTCGATCTCGTCTAACAGATCAAAGGTATCATTTGCATCACGGTCCATTTTATTAATAAAAGTAAAAATAGGGATATGACGCATGACACATACCTTAAACAGCTTTCTCGTCTGTGCCTCGACACCCTTTGATCCATCAATGACCATGACTGCAGAATCTGCTGCCATCAGTGTACGGTAAGTATCTTCCGAGAAATCCTGATGTCCCGGTGTATCCAAAATATTAATGCAATATCCTCCATAATTAAACTGTAATACAGAAGAAGTTACAGAAATACCTCTTTCTTTCTCGATCTCCATCCAGTCAGATACTGCATGACGCGCAGTTGCTTTTCCTTTTACAGAACCGGCAAGATTGATCGCACCGCCGTATAATAAAAACTTCTCTGTCAGTGTTGTCTTTCCGGCATCCGGATGGGAAATGATCGCAAATGTCCGTCTTTTTTCTATTTCTTTTCTTAAATCAGCCAAAATAAATCCTCCAAACTATTCTTAACCTTATTAAGGATATAACGTTCATTCAAGAAAAGCAAGTAATTTTTTCTCCTGTTATGGTTCGTTTCCGGTATCTGTCTCTCCGACGACGATCGGTGTGATAATAATATTTTCTGCTGCAATATTGGTTTTTCTTTTTACAATGTCCTCAACCTGGGCTCTTTTGGCATCTGTCACCTCTCCCATATTTAGGACCACATCACATTTTTCATCTGTGATACTCACGACCACATCCGTAAAGCCCTTTGCCTCTAATAGCATTTCTGCCGCATTTTCCCGTTCCGCAATATCCGTCATTGCGATCATTTTATTGACTGCATCCTGTTTCAATTCATCCGAAACTGCTGCATTATTTACGATCTCCAGCAACGTTTCTTTATTTTTTGACCGGATCTGCTCCCGGTTTAATTTCATCTCGGACGCATAATCAATATTTGACACCGGCGCACTTGTAAGCACTGCCTCCCCCGGATTTGTTTCGGTGTCCGGTTCCTCTGCCGTAAAAATGTCCCCTGTTATCGTTTCTTCATCTGAAATCTCATATTCGAGATCCGCATCATCCCCCTTTGCGGTGTCTGCCCCTGTCTCGGCCGCCAGCTGGCTGTCATCCATATTCTGGTTCATATAGCTGAAATAGCCTGCAACTGCGATCATCAATGCCAGCGCTGTAATGACCAGCTGATTTTTCCGAAAAATTTTCTTCATGCTACTCCTCCCTGGAACTCATCTTAACTACTTTTATTTTATGTGCTTCCACCTTAAATAATGCCATAACTGTTCCCGAAATTTCAGAAACAACCGTTGGATTTCCACCGCCCTCCGCAACAACAAGCACTCCTTCTACCGATGGCAGCAATTCCTTTTGTACATACGGTACTTTTTCATTTCCGCTTTCCTTATATATCGTTGCCTGTTCCATGTCCGCCTCTTTTGTAACCCTGCTTCCTCCTGCAGTGTCTGCTTCCGTTACTTCCTGCTGCTGTTCTTTCCGGTCCTTTTCAACCACGTTTTCTCCGGAGTCCGATAATGTGATCATAACCTTTACTCTGCCAACCCCATCTGCTTCTGTCAGGATCTCTTCCAACCGTTTCTCTAAATATTCTGCATAAGCAGTCTCTTTGTCTTTCTTTTCCACGCTTTTTATTTCTGATCCTTCGTTTGTCTCTTTCTCCAGAAAGAAAGACTCCGAACGTTTTCCGGTGTCAGATGAGGAAGGCATTGCAATGATCAGGATCAGAACTCCGGTCAATGCAATTGCGATCCAGTCTGTCTTTTTTAAATTTCTCCATTTCTTATCTTTTAAAATTTCCCGGATTTTTTCTGACATGCGTTCTCCCCTTTTCACCGCACATAATTTTTCAGTTCAGATCAATAAATCAGTTCCAGCTGATCCTCAGATAATTGATAATATCCGATCAGCTTTCGTTTCAGCTCCCGGTATGCCTCGTCCTCCTTTGTCTCCGGCTGCCCGTCGATCACGATTTTTCCGATCACTACATCATCTTCCCCGTTTTTTTCCACCACCATACGGATTTTTTCTATTTCATAAGCTTCTGTCATATCCACTGAAATCTCCTTTACTCTCATATTTTCCTGTAAAACAATCTGTGAAATATCTGCCTCAACTGCCTTTTCATAATAGGAAATAACCTCGCCTGTTCCTAAAAAAGAACTGTTTTCGGCATTGATCTGTATTTCTTCCAATTTCTGCCAGAATGCATCTGCCTGGATCTTTTGTATAAGCCTGTCGCTTTCTCCCGACCAGACCAGGCAGGGATATAAAATTCCCATCACCAGCACCAGCCTTGAAAAAAACTGTACGTATTTTCTATATTTTTCTCCGGGGATCATATGATCCAAAACCGTAATGATAAGAAAAATCACAAGACAGCTTTTTATATAAGAAAAAAACTGTTCCATTCTATCCCTGCTTTCTTCTGATTCCTGAACATTTGCCTCTCTATCCTCTCAATGCATAAATCCGGATGCCGCCACAGTCACTGCGATCGTCACTCCAAAAAGAAGCATCGCATATCCCATCAGGCGCAGATACAACATTCCGCCTTTTGCCATCCCTGCGAGGCAGCCCGATATACGCCTGTCCGTTACCGGCTCTGTTACGGCTGCTGCAATCTTATAGAAAAAAGTCAGACAGAGTACCTTCCCAAGCGGCACAAGACAGACCAGCAAAAGTGCCACAAGCCCTGCCGCCCCAATGCAGTTTTTTATAACGATCCCCGTCCCAAGCACCAACTCCGTTACACTGTTTACTGCATTTCCAACGACAGGAAATGCAGATGCCGTCTTTGCCAGTGCCCCCTGTGCGATCCGGTCTTTTGCCGGCGTGATGAGATTTTGCACGACATTCAGTCCCAGAACGGCTGCACCTGCCACCTTCATTCCTCCCGATATGATACCGTAAAACAGTTCCCGTAAATTGGAAAAAGAATCCTCCGGCATAAAATGTCCAAAGATCTCCAACAGCACATAAATATGGATCAGCGGCATCAGTATCTGATAAAAAATACATTCGATCAGATAAATCACAAGATATGCTGCCTCATAAAATCCCATTGCCGTTCCTACATTGCTTGCAAACAGCATGCTGATGCAAAGTGTCGGTACAAAAGCCTGCATAAATTCAATCCCGTTTTTCAATGTTTTTCCGGCAATTGTCTGAAATATGGAAAAAGCCTGCAAAAGTAATACGACCATCACACAATATACACATAAAAAGCACAGCTCTGTGATGTAAGAAGCTGCAAAGGTTCCCGAAAAATTTTTCAATACAGAAAGACAGACCGCCAACAGCAACACCTCTGTGAAAAGCTTTTGCACCATCGTCCATTCTCCTGTCAGCTGCTCCTTCATCCACTTAAAAATACTATTTTTCCAGTCAGCATCCCCAAATCCTCCAAACAACAGTTTTTGCACAAGCTCTGAAAAAGAAATGCTTTCCGGCAATTCCCTTTCGAGTACTCCATCCACTTCTTTGAAATCCAGCTCCCGATACAATTCCCTTAGATAATCCTCTTCCCTTTCCTCTTCTGTATACAGTATTCCTTTTTCATTCCAGACCGTATTGCCATACACTTCCTGCGTGTCCAGATTCCAGAACAGAAAAATACCAAACAATATTCCAATTCTTACACCGATTTTTTTCATAGCATACTCCCGATCATTTCAAGAAATGCCAATAATACCGGAAGGCTTACTACCAGAACAGATACCTTTGCAAATAACTCGATCTGTCCCGCTAACGCCGTACAGCCTGCATCCCTGCAGATATTCGCTGTAAATTCCGCCACATAGGTGATCCCGATCATTTTGATAACCAGTCCGATATAATAGCTGTCAACCGAAGTCATTGACTCCAGCTTCTGCACAAATTCAAGCACCAACTGTATCTTTGTTATAAGAAATGCAAAAAGCACCGTACAGGCCGCCATTCCAAGGAGCACGCTGTATTCTTTTTTCTCTTTTTGAAGCGGGATTGACAGCAAAGCTGTTGCTATCCCAAACACCCCGACTTTTACAATATCCATGTCCGCCTCCTTCGCCCAATACAGCTACAATGCAAACAATGACTGCATTGTCTCAAACAATTCATAGATATAAGGTACGATCCAGAACAGGACAATGATCAGACCTGCAAGGCTTGTCAGAAATGCATGCTCCTCTCTCCCGCTATGCTTTAGCACCTGGCTTAATACCGTCACCAGAATTCCTACAGCAGCAATTTTAAATATTAAATTTACACTCATAATCCCTGCCTTTCCTATCCCGCCCTGTTTTTATACTGCCGGGGCAAACGGTCTGCTCCATAACCTTTATTGGCAAATTGCACAAAAGAAATATGGAAAGTTTCTCCTTGTGCAATGAAGATAAGACTCATGAATCGTGGAAGCCTTTGCTGAACACGATTCACGCTTTCAGAGGCTTATTGGAATGTTTGCACAATGAAACTTGTAATATTTCTTTTGTGCAATCTGCTAGCATAAACTTAAATGCAGACC
>CAKRLC010000027.1 GCA_934358955.1 uncultured Roseburia sp.
TTATCTTCTTCCGCAACTCTTTGCTGTGCATAAAAAGATAAATCCAGCTTCTCTTTAAACAATGGTAAGCCTTGTGCAGTAACTCTCAATATTTTCATATAACATCTCCAATTTAAAAACTGATTTTACGTGGTTATTTTTTCTTTTACCTCAATTATATCCGTTTTTCTATATTTTATCAACATGTAATCCGTTTTTATTTTTAATTTTAAAATTTTTAAATTTTTTCTCACACCCTGTATTTTACCCCTCCATCTTTTTAAGCTTTCTTCTCATTCTCTGCCTTCTATGCTGACGTTACTGTTCACTCATACCTCATTCCAGTAACGATTTGCAGACTCATTTTAAGTTTTGCTTCGCAAAAGGAGTCTGTTCTATCATAAAATCAAAACTTGCAATCTCAATTTATCTGTGTTATTCTGAATATAGAACATATGTTCTATATTATTTAATGTAATATTTCGTATTAAAAATTTTTACCCGTTATCTTTCCATTTTTACATATATTTCCGGAGGTAATCCACTATGAGAATTGAGCAGAATCTATCCCTCATGGAAAAGCTCGCTATCCTTTCAGATGCAGCCAAATACGATGTTGCCTGTACTTCCAGCGGCGTAGACCGTTCGGGTAATGGGCATGGCCCCGGCAACTCCCTTTCCTGCGGGATCTGCCATTCTTTTTCCGCAGATGGGCGCTGTATCTCCTTATTAAAAATATTATTTACAAATGAATGCATTTTTAACTGCTCCTATTGCCAGAATAACTGTAATAACGATGTCCGAAGAGCTGCCTTCACACCGGATGAGGTATGCGAACTGACCATTGAGTTTTATCGCAGGAATTACATTGAAGGACTCTTTTTAAGTTCCGGTGTCATAGTAAGCCCGAATCATACGATGGAACTTTTATACCAGACACTGTACAAGCTTCGTACCGAGCATCATTTCAATGGATATATCCATGTAAAGGCCATCCCCGGCGCGGATCCGCTCCTTATAGAAAAAACCGGATTTCTGGCAGACCGCATGAGCATTAACTTAGAGCTTCCTACCTCTGACAGCTTAAGAAAGCTCGCTCCCTGTAAATCAAGAAATACGATTTTAAAGCCTATGCGCCTTGTCCAAAACGGCATCTCGGAAAATAAAAACGAAGTTGCCCTTTACCGCCATGCTCCCCGGTTTGTCCCGGCCGGACAGAGTACCCAGATGATCATCGGTGCAACCCCTGAAACAGATTACCAGATCCTAAGCATTGCCGAAAATCTTTACCAAAAGTTTGATCTCAAACGTGTTTTTTATTCTGCATTTGTCAATGTTACGCAGGATGCTTCCCTTCCTGCCCTGCCGGGAGGACCTCCGCTGCTTCGCGAACACAGACTTTACCAGGCAGACTGGCTGCTCCGCTACTATGACTTTCAGGCAGATGAACTACTTAGCCCCAAACGTCCCGATTTTAATATTTTTCTTGATCCGAAATGTGACTGGGCGATCCGTCATCTTGAATATTTTCCGGTTGAGATTAACCGCGCTGATTATCACACCTTGCTCCGTGTTCCTGGCATTGGTTACAAATCCGCCAGCCGGATCGTAAAAGCACGCCGCGGTGGTTCCTTAGACTTCGCTGATCTGAAAAAGATTGGTGTTGTTTTAAAACGCGCACTCTATTTCATCACCTGCTCCGGCCGTATGATGTACCGGACCCGGCTGGAAGAAGATTATATCTGTCGTAACCTCCTGTCTGACCGTACCCAGATTCCCCGCGAGATCCGTGAAAGCGGCTACCAGCAGTTAAGCCTCTTTTAATTTTTGCATTTTTTGAAAGGAGTCCTATGCATATTTTTATCTGCGAAAATAACCCAAACGGCATCCTGACCGGTGTTTACGACGCATGGGAAGCAAAGATTTCCTGTCACTGTACACATTCTGATATCCGGCTTCTGTCCTCACCACCTGACAATTATGCCCTTTTCTGCGAATATCATAACGTTGTGTCGTCTGCCGAAAAATCCGGGAAGGTTGCTTCTACACTTACCCAAAAACTCGGTCAGGATTTCTATGATACGATTCTTTCTGCCATCCTTTCTGTTGACCTGACCAATAAAAAGAAAATAGATAAAGCGGATGCCATCTACCATACGATCGTGGCCGCACTTACTTCTTCCCAGGGTTCCCGCGTTCTCGATCACCTTGGAGATCCTTTTATCTGCCGTGTCTTCGAACTCTCCAGGGCAACGCTTGCAGAAGCGCATCATCTGAAAGGATTTTTGCGTTTTTCAGAATTAAAAAACGGCGTTCTTTTTTCAAAGATCCATCCAAAAAATAATGCCCTGCCAATTCTGGCAGAGCATTTTACCGATCGTTTTCCCCAGGAAAACTTTCTTATTTATGACGAAGTACATCAGACCGCTGCCGTGCACCGCGCCGGAAAATATTATATGCTGGTTGACACTTCAGATCTGAACCTTGAACTTTTATCAGATTATTCGGAAAACGAAACCCGTTTTCAAAATCTCTGGCTTACATTCTTTGAAAGTATTGCTATCAAGGCCCGGACAAATCCTGCTTTGCAGGCACAGAACATTCCAAAACGCTTTTGGAAGGATACTGTCGAATTACAGTCGAAGTTGTAACCGTTTCTTTATATATCCGCAGACGCGGGCAACAATGTCTCTCTGCGCCTCTGCTCTATTTTTGAAAGCAATTAAGAATTCAGTATTTTCATAAACTCTTCGCCTGTGATCGTCTCCTTTTCATACAGATACCGTGAGATCTCATCCAGCTTTTCCCTGTTATCCAGCAGAATCTGTGCTGCTTTTTCATGCTGTTTTCTTACAAGCTCAACTACCTTTTTATCGATCAGCGTCTGTGTCTCAGCAGAACAGCTCATGGAAGTATCTCCTCCAAGATACTGGTTCGTCTGCGTCTCCATCGCAACCATATCAAAATCTTTGCTCATTCCATATCGAGTGATCATCGCTCTTGCAAGCTTTGTTGCCTGCTCGATATCATTCGATGCACCGGTTGTAACAGAACCAAATACAATCTCTTCTGCAGCACGTCCGCCGGTAAAGGTTGCAATCTTATTTTCCAGTTCTTCCTTCGTCATAAGATAATGATTTCCTTCATCCACCTGCATCGTATAGCCAAGTGCACCGGAAGTTCGTGGTACGATCGTGATTTTTTGTACCGGAGCTGAGTTTGTCTGCTTCGCAGCAACAAGTGCATGCCCCACTTCATGATAGGATACAATCTGCTTCTCACGGTCTGTAAGAATTGCATTTTTCTTCTGATAGCCTGCAATGACCACTTCAATGCTTTCCTCTAAATCTGCCTGCGTTGCAAATTCCCGATGATCCCTTACTGCCCGCAAAGCCGCTTCGTTTACAATATTGGCAAGCTCAGCACCTGATGCGCCGGATGCCATCCTTGCAATTTTATTAAAATCAACATTATCTGCCAGACGGATTTTCTTTGCATGAACTTTTAAAATTGCTTCCCTTCCTTTTAAATCCGGAAGCTCTACCGGAACCCTTCTGTCAAACCGTCCCGGACGAAGCAATGCCGGGTCTAACGATTCCGGACGGTTTGTCGCAGCAAGAATAATCACGCCCGTATTTCCTTCAAATCCATCCATCTCTGTCAATAACTGGTTTAATGTCTGTTCTCGTTCATCATTTCCGCCGAACTGACCATCACGTTTTTTACCGATCGCATCGATCTCGTCAATAAATACGATACATGGCGCTTTTTCTTTTGCCTGCGTAAATAAATCTCTTACCTTCGAAGCTCCCATTCCGACAAACATCTCTACAAATTCCGAACCGGAGATGGAGAAGAATGGTACATTTGCCTCCCCGGCAACTGCCTTTGCCAGCATTGTTTTTCCGGTTCCCGGAGGGCCTACAAGCAGGATTCCTTTTGGCATGGATGCGCCGATTTTCTTATAGCGTTCCGGATTGTGCAGATATTCAACGATTTCTGCCAGATTTTCTTTTGCCTCATCCTCTCCTGCCACATCTGCAAATTTAATTCCATTCGATGACTTTACATATACCTTGGCATTGCTCTTTCCCATACCAAAGCTCATGGCGTTTCTGCCGCCGGCTTTCTTCATGAGCATTCTTGACATATATTCGCCCAATCCGACAAATATAAGAATTGGCAAAATCCATGTCAGCAGAAAGCTTACGATCGGAGATGTCTGCTCGATCTCCTGTCCGGAAAACGATGCTCCTGCATCATAAAGACGTTTGGTAAGATCCGGATCATCTACCATTGCTGTTTTATATATTTTCTGCTCATCCTTATCTGTAAAAACAATGCTGTTATCCTGCTGGCTGATCTGGACTTTTCCTACATTTTTGTCATCTGTCATCTGAATAAACGTATTGTAATCCACTGGATTGATCTGTCGTTCCATCAGCCATGGTACTGTCAGCATATTAAAAAGGATCAAAACGATCATTGCAACAGTATAATAAAACATGAGCGGTTTTTTAGGTTTTTTTACCTCATTCATTTTCTTTCCTCCTGCATTCTTTTATTTCTTTCTGTCTTCCATCGCTACATACGTCTTTGGAACAACAAGACTCTTGTATGCCGGACGGATGATCTTATCTGTTGTGACTAACTCCTCCAGTCTGTGTGCACTCCAGCCGACGATTCTTGCAATTGCAAAAAGCGGTGTATACAGCTCGCGTGGGATTCCTAACATCTCATATACAAAGCCACTGTAAAAATCGACGTTTGGGCTGACACCTTTGAAAATCTTCCTTTGATCTGCAATTACCTGCGGTGCGATCTTTTCGATGTTATTGTAAAGCAGCATGTCTTCATTCCTTCCTTTTGCTGCCGCTAACTGTTCTACAAATCGCTTGAATACCTGCTCTCTAGGATCAGACAGGGAATATACCGCATGCCCCATTCCATAGATCAGTCCCTTTTTGTCAAATGCTTCTTTGTTCAATATTTTGCTCAGATAAGCTGCTATCTCTTCTTCATCCGCATAATCAGATACATGATCCCGGATGTCATCCATCATATTCATCACCATGAGGTTGGCTCCACCATGCTTTCTTCCTTTTAAAGAAGACATGGCTGCTGCGATCACGGAATAAGTATCTGAACCTGCTGAAGTAATGACTCTCGTTGTAAAAGTGGAATTATTACCACCACCATGTTCCATATGCAGCAGTAATGCGATGTCTAATACCTTTGCTTCCAGCTCTGTATACTGCATATCCGGGCGCAGCATCCGCAGAAAATTTTCTGCAATAGAAAGATTTTTGTCCGGTCTGTGAATATACATACTGTTGTCCTTCACATAATGGCTATATGCATGGTAACTGTAAACCGCAAGCATCGGGAAGGTACTGATCAGTTGCATACTCTGCCGCAGTACATTGGAAAGTTCCAGGTTATCTTTTTCCTCGTCATAGGAACCAAGCGTAAGAATGCTTCGTGTCATTCCACTCATAATATCTGCTGTAGGAGCCTTCATAATGACATCCCTTGTAAAATTTGTCGGAAGATCCATGCAATCAGCCAGCTCTGACCGGAATTTTTTCAGTTGTTCTTCATCCGGCAGTTCTCCAAACAGCAGAAGATATGCACCTTCTTCAAATGAAAACCGTTTTTTCATACCTCCCTGCACAAGCTCACGGATATCATACCCACGATATAATAATTCACCATCGCATGGCACCTTCTCCCCATCTATATAATCAAACGCCTTGATCTGTGAAATATTGGTAAGTCCTGTCAGGACACCCTGTCCATTTTCATCTCTTAACCCTTTTTTTACCCCATATTCTGCATACAGATCCTTGCTGATATAATCATTTTTCTCGCATAACTGTGACTGTTCTTTTGCATACGCTGTGATATCTTTCATAGACTCCCTGCCTTTCTTTTTCCGCCATTTTTCTTTTGTACCTTAGATCTGATAAAAATTATGCATTCTCCCCCAGCTCCCGACTGATATTTGCATTCATTTTTTCTACCGTTCTTTTTAAAATTTCAATCTCTTCTTTGCTGATCCCCTGCTGCATGATCTCCTTGCACTCTTTGTAAATCCGGATCATCTTCTCTACAACCTCGCGCGACCGGTCAGTCAGACTGATATGCAAAATCCTGTGGTCTGCATCATCCTCACATAATTCAATAAATCCGCCGGCGCAAAGATGATCGATCGATTTTGAAATATGTGCCTTAGAAAAATGCTTTTTCTGTACAATCTTTTTTGCCGTATCGATCTCTTTTTCCCTGTGAAGGAGCACCAGAATATCCAATTCTACCAAACGAAGATTATATTCTTCCATGACAGGCTCCAGCTTTTTTTCGATCAGCCTTTTCAATTGCATCCCGGATATAATAAAATCATTTGTTTCCATTCTCTTTTATGCTCCCTCCTTTAATTAGTTCACTATGAAACTTTTTTATTTAGCATAACATTTTACCCAAAAGATGCAATGAATAATCCGGGAACTTTCTCTAAAATTTTTATGAACTCATTTTCTGATCATACTGAATCCTATTACACAAAAAACGAGACGACCGAAGTCGTCTCGAAAAAGTCTGCTCTTGAGGGGCATCCCATTATCCCAAAAGCACCCTGAACTATTTTTATTATTTGACTTTTTGAAAAAGTTTCCGCGCATTTTCCTCTGTCACACGCTCCACTTCCTCTTCTGTAATTCCTTTTAATTCTGCGATTTTTGCAATCACGTATGGAATATTAGAAGAATCATTCCGGCTTCCTCGATAAGGTTCCGGCGCCATATATGGACAATCGGTTTCCAAAAGGATCCTTTCCAACGGAATAGCTTCTACTGTTTCCTTTAATTTTTTAGCGTTTTTAAATGTCACAACGCCACCAACCCCAAGATAATAGCCCATTTTCACAAATTCTGCGGCCATCTCTTTTGAGTATGAATAGCAATGGATCACTCCCGGAATCTCTTCTGCATGTACTGACTTCATCACTTCCATCGTATCTGCCGCAGCATCCCTGGAATGTATGATGACCGGAAGTTTTGCTTCTCTTGCAAGCTCTAACTGTCGTCCGAACCAATAGCGCTGCGCTTTCTGCACCTCCGGTTCTTTGTCCCAGTAGTAATCTAATCCGATCTCACCAACTGCAACCGTTTTCGTCCATTTTGTCTGCTCTCTCAGCCAGGCATACGTCTCCTCGTTCAGCCCGCTGATATCACTCGGATGTACACCGACTGCGGCATAAACAAAATCATACTGTTTTGCTAATGCAAGTGTGGTCTTTGTTGTCTCAATGGACGCGCCGACATTGATAATCCTGCCGATCCCTTTTTCCGGCATGGACGCGATCAACGCGTCCCGGTCTGTATCAAAGCTGTCGTCATCGTAATGTGCATGTGTTTCGAATATCATAATTTCCTCGTTTCTGTCTGTAGTTCCTTTTTATTCTACCGTATCTGCTGTTGCATCGAAAGTCCCTTTTTTCTTTGCCTTGCGATTGCGGCGTTTCTTCTTCAGGAAAAGAAGTAACAGAATGATAACGGCTGCTCCACCTGCCATATAGTATGTGGTGTAATCTGCATCTGTATGTACAAGTGCAAATGCTGCGCCATAAGGGATCTCTGCGATAAGGTAGCTTCCGCTTTCTGTTGTCTCTGCTTTTTTCCAGCTGCTGTCTTTTTCCTGATACCACAGTTCGTTTTTTCCGGTTTCCTCTGTAACATAAAAATGTCCGGTAATCTTATCGTATTTTTTATCCTGTGTATTGCTTAAAGACCAGCGGTACGCATATACAATATTACCATTTAAAGAAGATGTATCGCAAGCTTCCATTTCTAATGCGGTATCCTGATAGAATTTTCCTTCTACCAAAAACAGCGCTTTACTGTTTTTCGACCGTTTTTCCCCGGCGATACTCTCTGTCCACAGTGTATATTCTGCTTCGACCGTTTTATTTTCTGTGATCGCAGTTTCTGTAATATCTTTCGGCCAGTTTGCATAATAGCCATCCTTTTCCGGGATCGGCGGCAGCTCTGTTTCTGTAAGGCTTCCGTTGTATGCGACTGTTTTTTCCGTTACGATCTGACCATCTGCTTTGAAGGTAACTGTCACTCTTTTGAATCCATCCGGAATCTGTTCCAGTGACATAATCTCTTCATAGCTCACTTTATCTGCGACTCCTGCGTAATTAATATTGTCGATTCCATCTATCTCATCGTTGACAAACCGGTTATTCTTTACCTCTCCTTCATTTGCAACTGTTCCTGCAATGCTTCCGAGTCCTTCTCCATCACCGGTGATCGTTGCAGCAGAAATGCTGTTGCGGAGCGTATAACCAGTGCCTGCAATGCCTCCTACATAATCCTGTCCTTTCACATTGCAAAGACTGTAGCTGTCAGAAATCGCACTGGCACTTTCACCGGCGATTCCTCCGGCATAGCTTCCTGTATTGGCTTTTACGGTGCCATAGCTTTCACATCCGTAGATCAGCCCCAGCTCCTGAAGACCGGCAATGCCTCCAACGCAATTTTTCTTGGTCGTCACTTCTCCATAGTTTATGCAATGGATCACAACATTATTGACCGTGGAACGAAGCGCAATATTCGTTGACTCTGTAAAATCTGCGTCGAATTCCGGATCAATATCGTATTCGATATTCATCGTTCCTACGATACCACCTGTGTTCAGGTCTCCATTGACGCTTCCACGGTTCATGCTTCCGGAAATCACACCATCTGTGTCACGCGCAGAATCGATGGAAGAAATATCTTCAATATAATCCTCTTTCCCAGTCACCACCGACATGGTATCATCTATCACATTTTCAATATTCTGAAGCTGACTGCTGATCTTATCAATACCGGTGGTAACTGACTGGATTCCATGATCGACCGTATCTGCCAGCTTATCTACATTTCCATCGGTGTCCTTTTCTTTTAACTGTTCAGAGACATCCTTCAAAAAATCTTCTGCCGAATCGCTGTTTTCGGAAAGCTTTCCCCGCACATTCGACAAATTATCATTAATGACTCTCCACTGCTCCTGGATCGCATCTGACTGTTCTTTGCTAAGAACACGGTTATTTCCCTGGATCTGATCGATCTTCTTAAGGGAATCTTCGATATTATCCATATACTGCCTTGCTTCCGGATTCGAATCGCCGATCGCATTTGACAGGTTATTCAACGAATCGGACAACGACTTTGATGATTCTTTATACTGGTTGGAAATATTATCCACATACGTTTTTGCTTCTGTCGATGTATTACTGATTGTGGAAGACATATTGCTTAATGTCTGGTTGATCGACTTCACGGAAGCCTGTGCCGAATCTACTTTTTCGTCCAGATACTCTGACTCAATGTATGGCTCTGCCTGTCCGACAATGCCTCCAACATCTTTTCTTCCATATACGGTTCCTTCATTCGTGCAGTCAATCATCTTTCCGCTCTGTCTTCCGGCAATTCCGCCGGCATTGTATCCGGTATGGGAAAATCCGATCGAACCATGATTCACGCACTCCTTGATGATTCCAGAGGATGTGCCCGCAATTCCACCCATGTCATTACGGTCTACTACATGCTTTGTCAGATTCAGGGTACCGATATCTACTCCGCCAAGATCCATCGTTGTGTTCAGCTCATCTGTATTCACGTTACCTTCTGAGGCACAGCCAGAGATCAGGCCAAGGTTATTACCAACGATCCCACCTGTCTCATTTGTTGCTGTAACAGTCGCATCCGAAGTGCAATCCATCACCTTGCCGTCTTCTCGGTTCTCACCGACAATGCCACCAACCGCAACCTTGCCGCTAACCGTTCCGGTAAACATGCAATTGCTGACCGTTCCGTTATTTACTCCGACAATCCCACCAATTCTCTCGCTGCTTCCGTCTGTACTTACTTTTCCTGACAGCTTTACATTATTTACAACCGCGTTTTTTCCAAGATAACGGAAAAAACCATAATCTGATCCGCTTGCCTTCACCGTCACATGACTGATCGTGTGTCCGTCTCCCTCAAAAATTCCGGAAAAATAAGCGATCCCCTCAAACTCCAGACTTGAAATATCAATATCTGACACAAGGCGCACTGTTTTTCCAATGCTCCACGTATCATACTGACAATTTTGCATCAGTTCCTCAAAATCCTGAACATTTTTGATCAGAATTTCCTCTGTCTTCTTTTCGTTCTCCTCTGTTTCGCCGGCAGATGCAGACACTTCTTTATTTCCTGAAGTTGCTGCCTGGATCGTAAGTGATCCGGTGCCTGCCACAGCAGTAAGTGCCAGTGTCAGGGAAAAACAAATGGCTGCTGCTAATTTATTTATCTTCTTCATGGCTCTCCTCCTTCTGCTGTTTTTTCCATTTATATTTCTTCTTTTTTTCATTCTTTTTTATTTCTGGCTGTGTCTCACTCTTTTCGACTCCATCAACGTCAATCACAGTGTCATCTTCCTGCTGTCCATGTACCTTCGCCGGAAGCATACCGGACTCATCGTGTGTGATCTCGCCCTGCCTTCCCGGAATTACAGAATCCAGCGATACTTTCATCTGTCCCTGGAACACACCGGAAACATCTGCATCGATCTCACCCTGGACATATCCACGGACATGGCCACTTACTCTCACTTTACCAACAACATCCTTCTGTGGTCTGGATAAATTAATCGTCAATGCTGTCTTTTCAATAATAAAATCACCGAATAATAAAATCTGCGGCAGAACAAATAATACCAGTATGATGGAAATTAAGGTACCTCGTCCAAGTGCCACACCGATCGAAGCAACGGTTGCATCGGATGCGATCTCACCAATTAAAAATCCTGCACAGGTTAAAATTGTTCCGGACGTAAAAATCGTCGGGAACGCCTGATTTAAAGAATCGATCATCGCCTGCTTGATCGGTTCCTGCTGCTTCAGCTGCATATAACGGCTGGAAATAACGATCGCATAATCGATTGTTGCACCCATCTGGATTGCAGATACGATCAGATACGCAATAAAAAATACGGTCTGGTTCTGCAATACCGGAACGGTAAAGTTGATCCAGATACTTCCCTGGATCGTAAGTACCAGTAAAATCGGCAATCCAGCTGACTGGAAGGTGAAAAACAGAATAATGACTACAAACAATGCGGTCAGTACACTGATAATAATATTGTCGGAAGCGAAGGAGGACTCCAGATCGTGGTCACTTGTTGAGTTACCTACCAGGATCACTTTGTCCTTATTGTAATATTTTGCTGCAATGCCACGGATTTCTTCCAGCGCATCGTAGGTTTCCTGTCCTTCGACCGGAAGGGACAGATCCAGGACAAATCTGGAATACTCGTCTCCCTGAAGCTGAAGCTGTGCATCATGCAGCGTATCATATAAAGTTGTCAGCTTATCATCAAGCTCTTTATCCAATGTAACGTACCCCTGCTGATACTGGTCATACAGGAAAAGGAACATATCGATAATTGGAACTTCATAATCATTAATTCCTGTAAAGACAGGACCATACTGTTCTTCGTTATAGGCGTATGCTGTATACAAAATCTGTACTACTTCAACATCCAGATCTGTCAGCTCTGCAAACTGTCTTGGGTTCAGCTTATCTGTCAATATATAGTCGTCATTGATCGATACATTGGCAAGCCCTAGCGCAGAATTCACATAATCCAGGTCCTCGATCTTTTTCAACACCTTTTCTTCTGATTCATAATCTCCTTTTGGCACCATGACAACCAGCTGATTGCTGGCTCCAAACGTATCCTCGATTTTCTCACTTGCGATCTTGGATTCGCTCTTTTTGGCACTGACGATCGAGCTTGTGTCATAAATATACTGACAATGATTTGACTCCCATGCTGCAAAAATCAAAAAGATGATAAAAAGCGGCGGAATCACATATTTTGTTTTATTGGCAAATTTTCCAACAAAACCAATCTCCGGCACATAGCATTTATGATGTGTCTTATCAATTCCCTTTGCAAAAATCAGAAGGACACCCGGCATCAGGAAAAAGACTGAGATCAGACTGATAATAATTGCCTTCACCAGAATAATACCCATATCATAGCCGAGTCGGAACTGCATGAACATCATAGCAACCATACCTGAAACCGTTGTAAGGGATGAAGAACTGATCTCCGGGATTGCCTTGGAAAGTGCTACCTTGACTGCATTCTCTGCATCCATTGTCTCATGTTCTTCCATAAACCGGTCGCATAAAATAATTGCATAGTCAATTGCCAGGGCAAGCTGGAGCACTACTGCAATGGAATTTGTAATGGAAGAAATCGTTCCAAACCAATAGTTTGTACCCATATTCAGGATCGCTGCCACACCAAATGTGATCAACAGAACCGGAATCTGCAAATATGCTTTTGTCGATAGCAATAACACGACAACAATGATCACTACCGCCAGCACAAGAATAATATTCATATCCTGCGCCAGTGATTCGGAATCACGTTCTTCCTGTCCGACTTCAGACGATACATAAATATCATAATCAGAAAGAAGATCTTTTGCATTCTCTAACGCGTCTTTACTGATCTGTTCATCTTCTGTCACATCGAACGTGATATCAAACAGCGCTTCCGTACCGGTAAAATGATCCGAAGAATCATCAAATGCAACCTCCTTGATCCCGTCCACATCTTCTAACTTATCCACGATCGTTTCAGCCTGCGGATATGTAATATTAGAAACCATGATCTTGGCAGAACCATATGTCACAAATTGTTCATCCATCAATGACAGACCGCGCCGTGTCTCACTTTCTGCTGGAAGATACGAGGTAATATCCTGATTAACCTGTACCTTATTCACAGAAAGAACGCTGTAAATAATTGCTAACACAAAAAGGATCTCGATTGCTTTCCGTTTATTTACAATGAAAGTCGCAACGGTAAGCCAGAAATTCCCCTTTTCTTTTTTCTGTTTTTCTTCCATAAGCTTCCTCTCTTAATTTCTTAACATTGTGTTGATTATTTTCTCAGGTCTTATTATAATTATCCTGTATTGTTTACTCAATAATCATATTCGCACAAACTGTTGATTACTAGACATATTCTCGCTATATGTTAATTATTTAAGGAAATTTTTATAAAAAGAATTCGGGTGTCAAAAGGTCTGCTCCATACCCTTTATTAGCAAATTGCACAATGAAACTTGTAATATTTCTTTTGTGCAATCTGCTAGCATAAACTTAAATGCAGACCTTTTGACACCCGAATCTAAAAAGGAATCTTCGCTATGAAAGAAAAAACAGACCGCCGCGTTAAGCGGACAAAACACCTGCTGTTACATGCTTTAACCACTCTTATGTCCGAAAAAAGTATTAAAGACATTACCGTAAAGGAATTATGCGAGGCCGCAGATGTAAACCGTGGAACTTTCTATCTTCATTATAAAGATATTCTGGATATGTTAGAAAAAACAGAACAGGAACTTTTGCAGCAATTCTCACTGGTATTCCAAAACTGCCAGCCACAATCCTGCCCGGATTTTCCTTATCCGCTGTTTTTAGAGCTCTTCGAGATCATTGACCAAAACTCCGATCTTTGTTACGTTCTCTTAAGCCCTAACGGTGATATTTCCTTTCTGAATAAAATAAGGCATTTGTTTCAGCAACAATATACGGATGAAGATCATATGGAAGATCGTACCGCCTTCCAGCTTCCAAATCCTGATTACTTTGAGAGCTTTATTATTTCCGGCTGCGCCGGACTGATCGAGTCCTGGCTTGCCCACGGCAAAAAAGAATCTCCGTCAGAAATGGCAGTCCTGATTTCCAAGCTGATCTCTACCGGAGCGAGATCCTTGCTGTAATTTTTTTGTACAAAATAACGAAATTTCCCAAAAATATGCTTTGACTGCATATTTTTGTTTCCTTTTCACACAAAATCGTATATACTCTATTCAGAAACTTGGCTCCGGGAGTATTATTCCCCGGAGTTTTTCACCGCAAAAAGGAATTGAGGAGGATTTATGAATTTTGTTGGTACTGTATGGGCGCTGCTTCCGCCGGTGATCGCGATTGCACTCGCACTGATCACAAAAGAAGTTTACATGTCACTGTTCATCGGTGTTGTTACCGGTGCACTGTTATATACGAATTTTAGTCCGGTCGGAACGATCGAAGCTATTTTTGAAGTTATGATGGAAAAGCTCGGTGATTCCTGGAATATCGGCATCCTGATTTTCCTTGTATTCTTAGGAATTATCGTTGCCCTTATGACACGCGCCGGTGGTTCCGCTGCCTATGGAAAATGGGCAAATGGTAAAATCCGCACCAAAGCAGGTGCGCTGCTATCAACCTTTGCTCTTGGTGTCGTGATTTTTGTCGATGACTACTTCAACTGCCTGACCGTTGGTAATGTCATGCGTCCGGTCACTGACCGCCAGAAGATCTCCCGTGCAAAGCTTGCTTATATCATTGACGCGACTGCTGCACCGATCTGCATTATCGCGCCGATCTCCAGCTGGGCTGCTGCTGTTACCGGTTACACGTCCGGAGATGGTTTTTCGTTATTTTTAAAAACGATCCCATTTAACTTATATGCATGGCTGACCATTCTTATGGTTCTGTTCATGGGAATTACCGGACTTGATTATGGTCCGATGAAAAAATTTGAAGATAATGCTGCAAATGGTGATCTGTTTTCCGGAAAAAATGATTACGAAAATGTAAAAGCAGATGCGATCTCTCCAAAAGGAAAGGTTATCGATCTGGTTCTTCCGGTCATTTTCCTGATCGCAAGCTGCATTGTCTGCATGGTCTATACCGGTGGCTTTTTTGACGGCGAAAGCTTTGTCAATGCTTTTGCAAACTGTGATGCATCCATGGGTCTTGTGATGGGATCTTTCATCACACTGATCTTCATTTTCCTGCTTTACCTGCCACGCCGCGTAATCTCATTCTCTGAATTTGCAGAATGTATTCCGCAGGGATTTAAAATGATGGTTTCTGCTATCTTAATTCTTGTTCTTGCATGGACACTTGGCGGTTTCTGTAGTCTGAAATTAGAAGCAGGCACATTTGTTAACAGTATGCTCGCGGGAAATATGACCGCAACTGCAATCTTCCCGGCAATCCTCTTTTTGATCGGTTCCGGACTTGCTTTTGCAACCGGTACATCCTGGGGTACATTCGGTATTTTAATTCCGATCGTAACCGCTATGTTTGCAGAAGGTGATCCGATGCTCGTTATCTGCATCGCAGCTTCCCTTGCCGGCTCTGTCTGCGGCGATCATATGTCACCGATTTCTGATACAACGATCATGGCATCTGCCGGTGCACAGTGTCACCATGTCGATCATGTTTCCACACAGCTCCCATATGCGCTGACTGTCGGCGGCTGCTGCGTGATTTCTTATCTGATCGCAGGCTTTACACAGAATGTAGTTCTCACAATGGCTTCCGGTGTGATCCTGCTTATTGCTGTCCTGTCTTTCATCCGCTATCGGCAGGCTCATAAATAATGATTTCGCATTTACTTACAGATTGTTCTATATTTAAGGAGGAGTGTTATGAGTAAAGGTGTTTTGGGAAAGAATAATTGGGCGCTGGTTCTTCTGATTCTTGTTGGGGTTGTATTGGGAGGACTGATTGGAAAGCTCTGTGCCGGAGTTCCGGCTTTAGGCTGGCTTGGCTA
This sequence comes from uncultured Roseburia sp., assembly GCA_934358955.1. Lineage (GTDB taxonomy): Bacteria > Bacillota > Clostridia > Lachnospirales > Lachnospiraceae > Roseburia. The sequence continues at coordinate 15,640 of CAKRLC010000027.1, forward strand.
CGGACAAAGCTTTGGCTTTGCCAATCCGATCGTATTAGACCTTGGCATTTTGGTACTGACCTTCGGTCTTACCGTCGATATCACAGTTGCCGGTATTATCGGTGTTGTCATCGCGATCATTATTTACAGATTGCTGTAAATTAAATTTGCACAAAAGAAATATGGACTACTTCTCTTCGTGCAATTTAACACCGAATCTTATTACATTAAAAAGGGGCGACCGCTTCACGATTTATCCATCGCGAAAGCGGTCGCCCCTTTTTTGATTATCTTACATAATAAACATAATTTTCTTTTCTTGCAGCTGCTGCTTTCGCAGGTTCTGCCGCATAGCCCAGTGCACAGTGGCCAATTCCTTCATATTCCTCTTCAATTCCAAGATCTGCAAGGATCTTCTTCCCAAAATCAGATTCAAACTCTTCTTTTGCTCTGTGGATCCAGATATTTGCTACGCCAAGACTCTCTGCTGCATTCATCAGATTGCCCATGACAAGCGATCCATCATACACATGTGTCGGAACTGTTTTCTTTGCAAGCACGATCAGGATCACTGGTGCTCCATAAAAAGGATCCATTCCTTCCGGTGCTCCCATAATCTTTCGGTTTTCCTCTGAAAGCTGATCACGCAGTTCTTTCTTTGTCACTGCGATGATGATCGGTGACTGCTTTCCCATACCGGTTGCTGCATAAGTTCCTGCTTTTAAAATCTGTTCCAGTGTTTCTTCCGGAATCATATCCGGTTTAAAATTTCTGCAGCTTCTTCTTGTTTCTAAAACTTTTAATGTGTCGTTCATGGCTTGTACCTCCTGCTTTTATTAACAGATTTCAGCTCCACTCGGCATTTTCTTCTCCGGAACCATTAATGCAAGTTCCCCATTCTCGTCCTCTGCGCAAAGCAGCATACCTTCCGATAAAACGCCTGCCAGTTTTGCCGGTTTTAAGTTCACAAGAACCATAACCTTTTTACCAACCATTTCTTCCGGTGCATACTGTTTGCGGATACCGGATACGATCTGTTTTACCTGGCTTCCGATTTTTACCTGGGAACAAAGTAATTTTTTAGACTTTGGAACTGCTTCACAGGCAATGATCTCACCTACCTGGAACTGCATTTTCATAAAATCATCATACTCTATTTCTTCCTTCGGTTCAATATCGATCACTGCTTCTGCCTCTTTTGAAACAGCAGCTGCTTCCTCTCCGGCAAGCTTCTTCTGTTCTGCTTCAAACTCAGCCTTCTGTGCAGCTTTGATCTCTTCTACCTTTGGCATCACTTCTTTTGCATCGAGACGGGCAAATAAAATTTCCGGTGTGTCCGTTACTTTTCTTCCACTCTCATACAGACCGAACTGATCTAATACATCGTATTCACGAAGCTCTGTATTTAACTGTTTTGCAATCTTTTCTGCTGTTTCCGGCAGGAAGCTGTGAAGCAGGCTTGCTCCGATCGTGATTGCCTCAGTAAGGTTATATAATACTTCTGCCAGACGGTCATGGTCTGCCTCATCCTTTGCAAGTACCCATGGTGTTGTCTCATCGATATATTTATTGCAACGGCGGAACAGGTCAAATACAACTGTAATGGCATCTGCTACACGAAGCTTATCCATCTTCTCCTGTACTTTGTCTCTTGTTCCTGTCACAACAGCCTTTAAGTCCTCATCTACTTCTGCTGTAACACCTGTTTTTCTTACCACACCGTCAAAATATTTGTTGCTCATGGAAATGGTTCTGTTTACCAGATTTCCAAGGATATTGGCAAGATCAGAATTTAATCTCTCAATTACTAATTCCCATGTGATCACACCATCATTTTCAAATGGCATCTCATGAAGAACAAAGTAACGGGTTGCATCTACGCCAAACAGTCTTACCATATCATCTGCATAGATCACGTTTCCTTTGGATTTACTCATTTTATCCCCGCCCTGTAACAGCCATGGATGTCCAAATACCTGTTTTGGAAGCGGAAGATCTAATGCCATTAAGAAAATTGGCCAGTAAATCGTATGGAAACGAACAATATCTTTTCCGATCAGATGTAAATCTGCCGGCCAGTTTTTCTTAAATAAGTCAGAAGAACCATCCGGATCATAGCCAATCTTTGTAATATAGTTTGTCAGTGCATCAAGCCATACATAAACTACATGCTTTGGATCAAAGTCAACCGGGATTCCCCAGCTGAAGGATGTTCTGGATACACACAGATCCTGTAATCCCGGAAGCAGGAAGTTGTTCATCATCTCGTTCTTACGGGATACCGGCTGGATAAATTCCGGGTGTGTATTAATATGCTCGATCAGGCGGTCTGCATATTTGCTCATTTTAAAGAAATATGCTTCTTCCTTTGCCGGTTTTACTTCACGTCCACAGTCCGGACATTTTCCGTCTACAAGCTGGGATTCTGTCCAGAAAGATTCACATGGAGTACAGTAAAGTCCTTCATAGGATCCTTTATAAATATCTCCCTTGTCGTATAATTTTTTGAAAATCTTCTGTACACATTTTTCATGATCCTGATCTGTTGTACGAACAAAGTTATCGTAGGATGTGTTCATCATATCCCAGATCTCTTTTACCTGTCCTGCGACATTATCTACATATTCCTTCGGAGTGATTCCTGCTGCTTCTGCCTTCTCCTGGATCTTCTGACCATGCTCATCTGTTCCTGTCTGGAAGTATACATCATAGCCTTCTGCTCTTTTATATCTTGCGATCGCATCTGCCAATACGATTTCGTAAGTGTTACCGATATGCGGTTTGCCTGATGTATAGGCAATCGCTGTTGTCATGTAATATTTTCCTTTATTGCTCATTCTCTCTACCTCTTTCTTTTTTATTACACAAAAAAACCGCCCTCTAATCTCTTAGAAGACGGATTGATTCCGTGTTACCACTTCACTTCATCTGCAACCTCACGGTACAGACCTCTGCATGTTCTCCTGCCTTGCCTGCCTCTGTCCGGGCAGCCAGCGCTTATCAGAACATCTCCGCTATAACAGGCGGTCCCGTCAGAACTTATCGCATATCTTCTGATGATATCCGTTCAGCCCTGCCACTCCAAAGCCATATTCCATCTCTCTTTCCCCATTCCCTCGCAGCATGATATTCTGTGTCTCTGCAATATCGTCCACCAGCTTTTCAGTGAACAGAATACCTGCAGTACCAGAACATCGTGGGAACCTCTCTGCCAGATCACCGACCGGCTATCTGTCGGGTTCCAATTGATGTACTCTCTTTTTCATCGTGTTTTATTCTTATAATGCCAGACTTTCTTCGCATAAGATCTGCTCTATCCCAAGCATCTCATGCCTATTTCTTAACATAACACGGGAGCACTGAAAAGTCAATGAATACATTGATTTTCCAGTACTCCGCGAACACCTCTTAATCCTTTATCGCTATTCGTCAAACTTCTCGTCATCTACCACTTCACCGGTAAAATGCTCTGTCTCATTCTCAAGCTTTGTTCCACAGCTGCTGCAGAAAGCTGCACCAAGCGGCATCTTCGCTCCACAATTTGGACACTCTGAAGCTCCCTGAAGATTTAAAATCTCTGCCTTCATACGCTCAATCTCTTCCAGTGCTTCACGGATCACTTTAAACTGTTCCTCATTTGCAGCTTCTTCGTCCTCTTTATGCTGTTCATAATACATACGGCCGAGCTCTGCGTACTGTTTCGTAACAAAATCTTCTTTTGTTTTTACATCTAATTTTAACCTGGCAACCCCGGATACTTCCTTTGCCTTCTGGGATACATCCTTTCCTGCGGATACCAGTGACTCTTTTACATCATCAAAAAACGACATACTGATTACCTCCTTGTTCTTTATGACGCCTATATTACATAGCTATCTGTTTTTCTTCCTATGTTTTGTAATTATACGCTTTTTTCATGGCAGAAACAATAATGAGACGACACAATCACTAAATTGTATTATTTATGAGTGATCGGCAGCATATCTGTCCTAAACATGTATCTGTCGTTTCATTCATTTACCGCATACAGATGTAAACCATATATACTGCATACATGAGAAGCATGATCATACCTTCTGTCCGGTTGATTTTCTTGGAAGTCCATGCAAATCCCCACACGACCACGCTCATAATAATAAGGATCACAATATCAATGATATTTTCCATAAGGAAAGTGACTGGGCTGATCGCAGCCGCAACACCGAGGATCAGTAAAATATTGAAAATGTTAGAGCCAATCACATTTCCAAGTGCCATATCTACTTCACTCTTTTTCGCAGCCACAATGGAAGTCACCAGCTCCGGAAGACTCGTTCCAAGTGCAACGATGGTAAGACCGATCAGTGTCTGGCTTAATCCAAAACCAGCTGCGATCGCAGATGCCCCATCGACTACAAAATCTCCACCGAATTTGATCGCTACCATACCGCCAACGATAAACAGGATGCATTTCCACATCGGAAGAATCTTAATTTCTTCCTCTACAAACTCTTCCTCTTCTGCTTCCAGTTTATCTTCGGCGCCTCTTGCCTGCTTTGCAGAATAGATCATCCAAAGCAAATATGCTGCAAAAATAACTAAAAAGATCACACCATCGATTCTTCCTAAAGACATTCCAAAAAATCCAAGTACAACCAGAAGTCCGGCACAAAGGATGGAAAATGGGAATTCTTTCAATAAGGTATTTTTGTCGATCGTAAGCGGCGCAAACAAAGCACAGGCTCCACATACGACCATCAGGTTAAAAATATTAGACCCCGATACATTACTCACTGCAAGTGTATTATTTCCGGTCATGGATGCTGTCACACTGACTGCAAGCTCCGGTAAACTCGTTCCCATTGCAACGATCGTCATACCGATGATCAGGGATGGCACGTTAAATTTTTTGGCTACAGATGAGCTTCCCTCTACAAAAAAGTCTGCTCCTTTGATCAGTAATACGAAGCCGATCACTAAGATGATCGCTGATTTTAAAATTTCCATGATGTTTTCTCCTTCTTTTTGCACTATAAAGTTTATGAAAGAATAACAAAATCATCGAAGACACGCTCCCGCTATGCGTCGCTCGCAACGGTACTAAGAAGCCAGCCACGACCAGAAGTCGTTCCTGCCTTCTAAGAACCGGCGGTTCCTCAATGTCTTCTTATGCTTTTGATATTTTTTCATAAACCAGTCTACGTTTTCTAAAAGTTTTGCGAAACTTAAATTTACGCTATGAATATTACGGAAAGTTAGAGTACCAGAATGCCCAGGTGCTCTAAGAGGATCTTCAGCCCGATCAGGATCAGAATGATACCTCCTGCCATTTCTGCACGCTTCTGATATCTGCTTCCGAACGCATTACCGACATAGACGCCGATAATGGAAAGCACAAAGGTTGTCATACCAATGATGAGCATCGCTTCCACGATCGGATACTGCAGAAATGCAAACGTGATTCCGACTGCCAGTGCATCAATGCTTGTTGCGATAGCAAGCAACAGCATCTCTTTCATATCAAGCGGCGGATCCATCTGTTTGATCTCCTGTTCTTCCTCCGTCTTTGTTGCCTCGATCACCATTTTTCCTCCAATTAAGGCAAGCAGGATAAATGCGATCCAGTGATCAATGCTTGTAATGTAGCTTTCAAACTGTGTTCCAAGCGCCCAGCCTATAAAAGGCATCAATGCCTGGAATCCTCCAAAAAATAATCCAATGATAAATGCCTGTTTATTGTTTACCTTGCGCATGGCAAGGCCCTTACAGACGGACACTGCGAAGGCATCCATCGACAGCCCTACGCCAATCAGCAGTAACTCAATTACTAATACCATAATCTTCTCCTTTTGCAATAAAAAAGAGACGCCATGTATGCCTCCAGGTATAGTATTCCCATCTGTGGCATACATGAGTCTCATTCATTAAGATTTGCCAGGTTCAAAAACCGGGTTTGTTGACAAATCACGTCTTCACGCGAACTACTCCCTCACGGAATATATTCTTTTTATGGAAAAATAAGATTCTTCCAATCGTTGTTTCAATATAAAACAGAGTGAACTGTTTGTCAATGCATTTTACAAACTTTTTTCAAGTTAGTTCTGCATAACCGCAATCCCAGTATTTCCGGGGCTTTGGAGATTTTTGTACTAACCTAAAAGCTGCATAATTTCTTCCTTGGTAAATGCAACGGAATCCATTCCCTCTCCTTCGAGTACCTGCTCGGCAAGCTTTTTCTTTTTCTCCTGGATATCGATGATCTTCTCCTCGATCGTTCCCTGAGAAACAAGCTTGTACACAGTAACGACATTTTTCTGTCCGATACGGTGCGCACGGTCTGTAGCCTGGTTCTGGACAGCCACATTCCACCATGGGTCATAATGGATGACAATATCTGCCGCAGTCAGGTTTAATCCGGTTCCACCTGCTTTTAGGGAAATACAGAATACCGGCACTTCATCCTGATTAAAGCGCTCTACCATCTGCATACGTTTTTCCTTATTGACTGCACCGGTAAGCATATAATAATCAATACCAAGCTTCTTTAACTGAACAGCAAGATGATCTAACATGGTTGTAAACTGGGAGAACAGAAGTACTTTGTGCCCACCGTTTACTGCATTTTCAATCAGCTCCATGCACATCTCAAGCTTTGCAGATTCCCCTTTATAATCCTCAAAAAGAAGTGCCGGATCACAGCAAAGCTGACGCAGCTTCGTAAGCTCTGCAAGAATCTGGATCTTGTTTGCCTTAAACTCAGCCTCGCTCTTGCCGTCTAACATCTTCTTCATCTGCTGTACATGGGCATCATAAAGCTGTAACTGCTCACCTTCCATCTTTGCATAAACATTTTCTTCAAGTTTTTCCGGAAGATCTTTTAAAACATCTCCCTTCAGACGACGCAGGATGAATGGTCGGATCATACGCTGTAAACGCTCCATCTTATTTTCATCCTTATTATTCATGATCGGTGTCTCGATCTCTTCCCTGAACTTCTGGTATGTATATAAAAATCCCGGCATCAGATAGTCAAAAATACTCCACAGCTCGCTCAAGCGGTTTTCAATCGGTGTACCGGTCAGTGCCAGCTTAAAGGCGGCAGTGATTTTTTTCACTCCTTTTGCTGCCTGTGTGCCTGCATTTTTAATATATTGTGCCTCATCAATTACCTGTACTGCAAAAATAATATTTTTGTAGTGCTCAACATCTCTTTTTAAAAGGTCATACGATGTGATCAGAATCTGTCCATCCTTTGTATGCCGGATGATATCCTTTCGCTCCGGCGCACTTCCTGTAACCGTTACCGTCTCTAAGGATGGTGCAAAGCGCTCGATCTCTTTCTGCCAGTTATAAACAAGTGATGCCGGACAAACGATCAGCGAACGGCGGCACTCTTTTTCTCCTGACTCATAATCTGCCTGTTCAGACATTAAAAGACTGATCACCTGTAATGTCTTGCCAAGTCCCATATCATCTGCAAGAATTCCGCCAAAGCCATTCTCACGCAGTGTTTTTAACCAGAGGAATCCATTCTTCTGATAATTTCGCATAATACTCTTCAGGGAATCGACAACCTCATAATCACTGTCTTCAATGGTCTTCATATTACGGACCATTCCCTTGAATTCTTTGTTCTTATCTATCGTCAGAAGCTGGTTATTCTTTAAAGCCGCATCCAGATACATCGCACGGTATTTTGGAATAAGCACCGTTCCCTTTTTCAGGCTCGCCTCGGTCAGCTGTAAATCCTCACTGACTTCTGCAAGTGCACTGATACCGTCTTCGCGGATATCCAAAAAATCTCCATTTTTCAGACGGATATATTTTTTCTTCCGGTCATACTTGGATAAAAGATATGCCAGCTCCTCTGATGACATCTCATCGGAATGGATCTTTAACTCAAGCAGATCACTCTTTAAAGAGACACCCACGGATACATTCGGTGCACTTACCACTTTCATATTCCGGAATTTGTCAGATGTATAAATCGCCATAAACTGGCTCAACCGCTGTAAACCGCCTGCTACAAGCTGATACAGCAGATCTTCATTCTTTGCAATGACAAAAAACGTCTTCGTATGGTCATATTCATTAAAATACGGTTCCACGAGGCTCTTGATCCGAAGCTCTTCAGACAGATCCCTGACTTCGCCAGGTTCTACTTTTGCAAGCACATTATACTTCGCATCACCATAAACAGCGACAAGCTTCGCGCCGACTACATCCATTGCCTGACGATCCAGATACAGTTCGAACTCCGGCTTCGGTGGAACATAAAGTGCCTCATCAAAACTGTCAAACACCACCTCAAAGCTGTTTTCCAGCATCGGAAGCAAATCTCTGCAAAACATAGCAAGCTCCGGGCCTGCAATATAGCAGTCACCGCCGACCTGTCGGTACAGGTATTCGAAAAAGTCTGATACTTTTCCTTTTAGGGTTGGTTCCCCACGGTAAATCTCACCGTCTTCATAAAAATAATAGTACTTATCACCCTCGATCATCCGGATGTCTTCAAGACTTACAAATGCTCCTGCACTTGCCCCTTTGACGGTAAGCTTTGGTTTCCGGATCTCCCGGTGATATGTATATGGCTCATTGATCTCATAACCGATCGTAGCTGTGAACGGTTCTTCTGCAACTGCCTCAAAAAAGCGGTCGATTCCTACGCCATCTAACTCCATTGTCCGCTCATACCCGCCGGTATAAGCATAGTATGCATGGAACTTGCTCTGACGCTTCTTATCATCATCCTGCTGCTGCATAAAGCGGATCAGACGTTTTGACTTCTCCGTAAATGCCTCCATATGATGATAAAAATCAAGTTTTTTTCCATAATGTACTTTCTCATTCACATGAATCGAATGAAGGAAACCTGAAATATTCTTCAGGATATATTTTGTCTCAATACCTATCTTAAATTCCAGTCTTGCATAGCCATAATCCATCTCAAAATAAGGCTCTAATTCTACTTTTCCAAGGATCATCTCCGGAAGCATATATTTTGAAGTGGCCCGCATGGAATACTGTCCAAGCAGATTTTTTAACGGAGGTGCTGTCTCCATGGAAGCGACAGACTTGCGGTCTTCTTCTCCAGTCTTCTCCTTTTTCCGTTCCTTAAGCCGTAAAATCTCTACTGCTGTCCGGTGATTCACGTACTGAAGCAATGCTGCTACGCAATGCTTGCACATCCCTTCATAATTATAAAATGCTTCGCATCCGCAATTGCAGTTCGTTACATCCCCAAACTCCTCATCGATACTCGCTGTTACTTCATAATACTCCTGGTTATTTCCACGTACTTTTGCCCGGACATCTGCTGCCGGAAGCTCATCTACCAGGTACATGTCATAAGAAAAATCAAAAACCCCCGCGGTCTCGTATAATTCCTTTCCCCTTCGATATACTGCCGGATATACTGTTTCTTTAATATCTGATACCGAAAACATGTTACTGCTAATCTTCCCTTCCTGTTCTTTTGTATTATTTAATCTATTTTACATTATAAGATTCGGGTGTCAAAAGGTCTACATTTCAGTTTAGAATGACAAATTGCCCCAAAAAATATTGCAAGTTTCATTGTGCAAAACATTCCGATAAGCCTCTGAGAGCGTGAATCGTGTTCAGCAGAGGCTTCCACGCTTCATGAGTCTTATCTCCATTGCACAAAGAGAAACTTTCCATATTTCTTTTGTGCGATTTGCCAATAAAGGTTAAGGAACAGACCTTTTAACACCCGAATCTTATGATTTAACGCACAACAAAAGTTCTGCAATATGCAGAACTTTTGTTTTTGGCTGTCTCATTATAATAGCATATCTGTGGAAAATTTAGCTACTGTTTTTTCAAATTTTTTTAGATTTCTTTAAAAGCCAGCTAACATTACCATTTATTTTTCAGCACATCCCCCTTTAAATACAGATTTCCTTTTACCTCCGTTTTGATTGGTGACAACATCTGTTTTTTTACCATATAAGCAACATTCTGGCGGGTACATTCCAAAATGTCACAGGTATCCGTTGTATCCAAAATATTTTTTCTGACAAAATTATCAAAATCTGTTTTTTTTATCGGAAGAGCCTCTTCTATCTCATAAAGCTTCTTTACAGGCACATCAATAGAATGATTAAAGGTCAGACAATATCCATCAGTTCCGACTTCTCCCGACTCAAAGAGGGCTGTATTTTTCATGACCTTATCCACTCCATCAACTTCTGTGAGCTGGTCTAATGCTATCTTTTTCACTGTCCCGTCTTTAAAAAAGCATACTACTGTATTTTTCTCACTGAGCACACAATCAATCAGATTATGCTGTTTCCGTTTTTTCACAAATTCAGGCAGGCAGTCCAATTCTTTTATATACAAGTGGTCCTGCGAGCATCTTCCGGAAGAAATTTCAAGCATTTTCATTTCGTCATATCGAACAAGCCGATTGTTATTCAGTATTTCATTGATATTTTGCCTGCCACTTGGGATTACCCTTTCTTTCACCCACAGAAAACTGATATCCCGTGGTATCGTATATATGTTTCTTCTGACATAGCTTGTAAAAAGAAGCGGTGCAGACCACTCATCAAGATACTCCTGCAGTTCTATGATGTAAGTCTGCTCTTTTTCGTAATATTGCAGCACCCCGACCGCCTGTTTCATTTCTGAGTCAAGTATTTCATAGATTTTCATAAACTTTATACCTCATATATATCATATTCCACACTTTATCAAGGAATTTTTCCGGTAAAATCCCCTGCATATTTTCAAAAATGGTTCCTTTATCCTCTTCGGACAATTTATTGGCAAAAATATTTTTCTTATCCTCTATCAAATTCAGATTATCATAGCACGAAAAACTTCCGAATTATATCTGTATTCATGCTTCCTCTTCTCCTTATTTTACGCACGTCAAATATTTTTATACATTTACAAAAAATCCTTCCTATACTGTTCTTAACGAATATAGCAAAAAACGCATATCTTTTGCTATCATCTTAATTGCAGTATCTGGAAGGATTATAATTTGTTTTTCACTTTGCGAATAAATCGTCCTGCCCGCCTTTTCGCCCCTAATTGCCTAATTACTGGCAAATATTTTACTGCTGAGTGATCTATAATGCCACCCTCTCTTTTAACCGTGAAATAACAAGATACCTCTGCTCATCCTGACCACTGATGCACACCGATAATACGAGCAGTTTATCTTCCCCCAATATTCTAACATTGTCTTTGAAATAGGTTCCGTTCGTCTCCCGGCAGGATTCGAGCGACAAGACAAAATGATCACGTCCTTCTTTTGTCTTCGTTCCATATGTGTCATACACTGTGGTCAGGTATTTTTTATATAATATTTTGTTTTTAAAATCATAGATATTTTTTTCAGGTCATCTTTCGCAGGCTGCTTTTAATACTCATCGCTCAAAAGAAAATCTGCCACATGCATACTTTGGATTCCCTCATAACTTCCACCTGT
>CAKRLC010000028.1 GCA_934358955.1 uncultured Roseburia sp.
TGCTTAAGCCCTAGCAGATACATCTGACCGGCAATCCACTTGCTTAAGTCTGCTACCATGTAATCTTTTTTCTTTGCTGTTATCCTTGGCACAATCTCGCCTACTTTCTTTTATATTTCTTACATACGTGGTACAATCTCCTCACAGGACGTTGCAGCGTCCAAGTATTACGAAAGGAGGATTCTTTCTCATGCTTAACAACGATCATTTAATTAAAATGACAGTTGAAATTACGACAGCTAAGTTATCTAATTCTTCTGTTTCTGCCACTAAAGATGGTGGAACCTATGTTGCTGATTTCATGCAGGAAATCTACAACAAATTGGCAGAACTAAATAATGTAGATGCTGACTAATTCATCTGGCTCTTGCAGACACCAGCTCTGCAAGAGCTTTCGTTTTCTCTGCAATCTCATGTTCATTCTCTTTCCCAGATAAAATAAGTTCACTAATATGCTTTGCCAAATTCTTGATAAGTTCATCAACTTCCATTTCTTCTCTATCTCTCCTTTCATAATATTTTTTTGCTTACATTTCTCGGTCTGCCTTAAATAAATAATCGAGACTGCATGTCGGAAATTCTTTCTTTATAGAAATCATTTCACTACGTTTAAATTCAGTCGAACCAGACATTTTGTTTTTTAGGCTTTCATAATTAATGCCTGTTTTTTCTGCTAAGGACTTAATAGTTAATTTCTTTCTTGCCATCTCAGCATTTAAATTGCTAAACAATTTTTCATCTCCTTTCCTTATGAATTACCCCGTGTCGTAATTCATATTTTTATTATATACCCTGTGTCGTAATTGTCAACCCCAAAAAGTAATTTTTTTACTTTGCAAGGTAATTTTTTATTTACAATACTTATATAAAGTAGTACAATCAAGATGTAACGGAGGTAGTAAATATGGGACTTACAGATAAATTAGACTTACTTATGAAAGATAGAAATATTAACAAATCCATATTGGCTAGAGAATCAGGTATACCATACACGACTATTGATGGATTTTATAAAAAAGGATCTGAAAATGCTAAATTATCAACATTGAAAAAATTATGCAGCTATTTCGGATGCTCACTAGACTTTTTAGCCGATGACGAGGTAAATGAAGAACCATTGACAATCGCGGCTCACTTTACTGGTGACGAATATACAGATGAAGAACTAGACGAAATTAAACAATTTGCTGAATTTGTAAAAGCAAAAAGAAAGTAGCAGTCCTGATTTTGGGACAGTTATTCTAATATACTGGAGCGGGAGGTATCTAAATGAACACTTTTGAAGAATTACAAGACGAAGCCTGCAGGGATGGTATAGAAGTTATAGAAAATTATCCTTTTATCAGTGATCGGATAGATGGATTATATGTGAACAGCACGATTGCACTGAATAAAAACCTTGCAACATGTGCAGAAAAAAGCTGTGTACTAGCTGAGGAACTTGGACACCATTACACAGCTGTTGGTAATATTATAAATCAGTCAACTGTGGAAAACCGAAAACAAGAACTCCGTGGAAGAATATGGGCTTACAACAAACAGATCGGGTTATCCGGTTTGCTGAAAGCCTACTGGAACCACTGCCAGAACGCACATGAAGTTGCTGAATATCTCGGCGTTACTGATGACTTTTTAAATGATGCCCTAACTTATTACAGAAGTAAATATGGGCGTTGTACTCAAATTGATAACTACGTCATATTTTTTGAACCAAATATTGCTGTTATGGAATTAATTTAACCCATAAGAAAAGAGGAAACTGTTATGAAATGTCCTAATTGTGGTGCTGAGGCAAACGGGAATTTCTGCGAATATTGCGGATGTGAATTACCACGCACTATGCCTAGCACTGTTAACTATGATTGTTCATCAACCACTACGCTCATAAATAATTATTATAATTCCGCACCTGCCACATCGAATACCGCTAAACCAATTAGCCATCCACAAAAAAATTATACTTATACCGAACCACCTACAAGCAGTAAAAGCAAAAAAACTGCCCTACTGCTTTGCATTTTTTTTGGATATTTTGGTGCACATCATTTCTATACTGGTCGTATTGGAATGGGAATTCTTTATTTATTAACATTGGGATTATTCGGGATTGGTTGGATTGTAGATATTTTCTTAATATTAGCTAACTGTTTCAAGGACAAATATGGATTATTATTAAAAAATGCTCCATCTGTTCCATTAAACTTAAACACATATAAATCTGTTTACACACAACCAGAAATCGCACCAACCACTACATATAATATTAAAAACAAAAGTTCTAATATTTTTTCTTTTGATGACATGGATGGTCATGACTTTGAATATTTCTGTGCTGAAATTTTAAGAAAGAATAATTTTAAGAATGTTGATGTTACACAGGGAAGTGGCGATCATGGCATCGATATTTTGGCCGAAAAAGATAATATTTCTTATGCGATACAATGTAAACGCTATTCTTCTAATATCGGTAATTCTGCCGTACAGCAAGCACACACTGGAAAAAGCCTTTACCACAAAGACATTGCCGTTGTACTCACAAACCAATATTTCACAGCACAGGCAAAGGAAGAAGCTGATGTGCTTGGCGTCAAACTCTGGGATAGAGATAAACTCAAGGAAATGATAAAGAATATAAATCAGGAGGGATTTACATGAAACTAACTGCATTGGGAACTGAAATTTCCGTTATTGATTCAAATGAAGGATTTGTAGACGCATACCTTTCTCTAACAGATTTAGCAAAATATAAAAATTCCGAAGATCCACGAATTGTAATATCAAACTGGCTAAGCTCTTATTCCACAATAGACTTTCTCGCCGCATGGGAATCTCTATATAATCCAAATTTTAACCGTATGGAATTCCAGACGGTTAGAAGTGCATCTGGACGACTAATAATGACTTCTAAGCAGTGGATTGAACGAATGAATGCTATCGGGATAACATCTAAATCAGGACGATATGGTGGAACTTATGCACATCCAGACATTGCTTTTGAATTTGCATCATGGATTTCGCCAGAATTTAAGTTGTATGTCATCAAAGACTATCAGCGACTAAAAGCAGATGAGGCACACCGTCTTGAAATTGGTTGGGATACTAAACGTGAATTATCAAAAATTAACTATCGGATACACACTGATGCTATCAAGGAATTTTTAATTACACCCGAATTAACTAAACAGGAAAAAGGCTATAAATATGCAAACGAAGCAGATATTTTAAATGTAGCATTATTCGGAAAAACTGCAAAGCAATGGCGTGATGAAACAGGACACAAAAAGGAAAACATGCGTGACTATGCCAGCGTTGAGCAACTCATTGTTCTAGTTAACCTAGAAAGCATGAATGCTGATATGATTCGCCAAGGTTTATCACCACAAGAACGTTTAAAAAAACTCCGTAACGTTGCATATTATCAGCTTAATTCTTTATATAACAGCAATGCTGCTAATAGATTAAAAAATTCTATCCAAAACCAAATTGAACAAAAGTAAAAAACCGCCCCACTCTACCAAAGCAGGACGGTCACGCTCCCGAATGATACAAGAGCCCTCAACAAGCATATTGTATCATTCGGAGCAGCCAATAGCAAGCAGAACAGATGTTCTTTGCTGGCTGTTATTTTTATACTCAAAAATAGAAAGGATGGTACAATATGAAGATTGAAAAATTACCAAGCGGATCATTCCGGATCCGGAAAACCTATAAGAAAAAACTCTACACTGTAATAACAGATTATAAGCCAACCAACAAAGAAGCCATTCAACTCATCGCTGCCGAGCTCGACAAAGCAGACTCACGAGCTTCTGTGCATATGACTTTTGAAGAAGCTGCAAATCAATATCTTGACGTAAAAAGGAATGTTTTATCACCATCTACTATACCGGGATACAAAAGCAATCTTAAAAGTTTGTCAAATGCTTTTAAAAACATTTACATTTCTGATATGACAGCAATTGACATACAAAAGGAAATAAATGATTTTTCCTTATCACATGCACCTAAAACAGTTTATAATGTTCACGGCTTTATTTCTGCAGTCATGGGAATGTTCCGGCCAGAACTCAATATAACAACCACACTTCCCCAAAAAAAGAAATATGAAACATATATCCCAACGGACCAGGAAGTAAAAGCTGTACTGGATTACGCCCATCAAAAAGAACGCTACGAAATTGCATTACTTCTGGCTGCCTGCTGTGGGCTAAGACGAAGTGAGATATGTGCTCTCACTCCTGCTGATTTATCAGCTGATAATATACTCACAATCAACAAGGCAATGGTAATGGATGAAAACAAGAAGTGGGTTATTAAAACCACCAAGACAACTGAAAGTGCTAGAGAAATTGCTATACCAGATTTTATTGCCGAACGCATTCGTGAAAAAGGAATTATCATAGACTGTAATCCAAACCAAATATATAATGCTCTCAAACGCTATCAGGACAAGTTAGGCATCCACCGCTTTAAATTACATAGCATGCGACATTACTTCTGCACAAAAATGTCAGAAATACTACCCGAACAGGATGTGCTAGAGCTCGGCGGCTGGTCCACCCCTTACGTCATGAAGGCAGTCTACCGGCATGCCACGATTGATAAAAAAATAGAAAAACAAAAGCATATTATGAATAACGCTTTTAGAGATTTCGATTCGGATATATAAAATCTTGTCATGAATCTTGTCATGAAATTGCCAAACCATTGATTTTACAAGGTTTTTGGCGGTTAATATGATGGGTTCAAGTCCCATTTCCTGCATTAAAAAACCTCATTCGGAAAGAATGAGGTTTTTTATTTTAGATCATTTCTGTATTTATCTCTGTAGTTACGTCTTCTGCCGTCGCCATTCTGAAAATAATCGTTCCAAATAGTTGACCACTCCAAGATATAATACAAACGGGATGCAGCTTTTGTCCGTATCTTATGGTTTCTTATGCTTTGCTTCGCTTTCATCAATATCTACGAGTATAATATCCGGTCCGATCTTAACGATCTTGCACCATGGGATAAACCATTCAAATTCCCTGCAAAAACAGCCCAGCCATTTCCCTGGTCCCGGAACGATCAATGCCCGGATTCTTCCGTCCCTTTCATCGATATCGAGATCCTGTACATTTCCAAGGCATTTACAGTCACAGACATTGATCACTTCTTTTTCTGAGAGATCACAAAAACGCATACCATTCTCCGAAATCTTCTTTCGAAAAAAGGTATGCGTTTCTTTCTGATCTATTCTGTTATCTGTTAAAATTATACATTGAATCTGAAAAGAATGACATCACCATCTTTGACTACATATTCTTTTCCTTCCATTCCAACAATTCCTTTTTCTCTTGCTGCTGCAAGGCTTCCATTATCTAACAGATCCTGATAATTTACTACTTCTGCCTTGATAAATCCGCGTTCAAAGTCTGTATGGATCTTTCCTGCTGCCTGCGGTGCTTTCGTACCTTTCTTAATTGTCCATGCACGGCACTCATCTTCTCCTGCTGTTAAGAAGCTGATCAGTCCAAGCAGACTATAGCTTGCAGCTACTAACTTATCCAGACCACTGGATGTTACTCCAAGATCATCCAGGTATTCTTTCTTCTCATCCTCGTCTAACTCAGCAAGCTCCTGCTCGATCTGTGCACAAATTACAAATACCTCTGCACCTTCTTCTTTTGCCAGCTCTCTGACCTTTGCAACATGTGGATTGGATGCACCATCATCTGCAAGATCATCTTCCGTAACATTTGCTGCATAAATCGTTGGTTTTGCAGTTAAAAGATTGTATCCTTTAAACCAGATCTCTGCATCTTCATCATCCGGAACTTCAAAAGATCTTGCCATCTTACCATCTTCAAGATGTGCTTTGATCGCTTCTACTAATTCAAGTTCCTTTGCAAGTGTCTTATCCATTCTTGCCTGTTTGGAAATCTTTGCAATTCTTCTGTCAAGGATCTCAATGTCAGAGAAGATCAGCTCTAAATTGATCGTCTCAATATCTCTTGCCGGATCGATTGAGCCGTCCACATGAATGATGTTGGTATCTTCAAAGCAACGTACTACATGTACGATTGCATCAACTTCACGGATATTTGCAAGGAACTGGTTGCCGAGTCCCTCTCCTTTGCTTGCTCCCTTTACAAGACCTGCAATATCAACAAATTCGATCGTTGCCGGTGTTACTTTCTTTGTATGATACAGTTCACCAAGTTTTACGATTCTTTCATCCGGAACGGATACGATACCAACGTTTGGATCGATCGTTGCAAATGGATAGTTTGCAGATAATGCGCCTGCCTTTGTTAAGGAGTTGAATAATGTAGATTTTCCAACGTTTGGAAGTCCGACGATACCTAATTTCATAATGTATTTTACCTGTCCGAAAATGCCGCATTTTAAGACATTTTCACCTTTCTATATGTTAATATTACACAATGAGCTTGCAGCTCTTAAGACCTCTTTTATTTTATGCATTCTATTCCGTTTTTACAATTTCTGTCGTACACGCATAAAAAGTCCGATACAGCCTATGATTATACCATAAATCTTTCCATTTTGAAACCACTAAAATTATATAATTATATCTTTACTCACCATTCGCAGTGCCTCCCTTTTTAATCACAGTTTTCCATTGACTTTTTCCCGCTTTCTTTCTATACTTTGAACAGTCTATTAATATACGAAAACCCGAAAGGAATTGTTGTACCAATGAAAAGAATCCGCTATTTTGATCTGTTACGATGCATCTCTTTTTGCTTTATCATCTTTTATCATATGGTGATCCAGCTTCATCTTTCAGAAATATGCTCTTTGGAACGCATTACTCCCCTTTTTGCAAACAGTAATATGCATATCGCCACGCTCGGCGTCGCTGTGTTCTTTATGCTGTCAGGGGCAAGTCTTGTATACACAACCAAAAATAATTTTGACCTGAAAAAATATTACAAAAAACGTTGTTTGAGGATTCTGATTCCTTTTTATCTTGCTTACCTCGTATGTTTTTTGGCAAAGCTTGTCATGAACCACTCCATTCAAGGTATTTTTCCGGACAAAGTTCCTGCATGGAGATTTCTTTTTACTCTTTTAGGCATGGACGGATGGATCAGTATGCACGGCATCGCAACCTTTTCCCTTGGTCCCGGTGAATGGTTTCTTGGCTGTCTGATCGTATTATATCTTGTTTTTCCATTTCTCCGCTTTCTTATGGAAAAGAATGCAACGCTCTTTTTTGCCAGTGCTACGTGCATTTATGTGCTTGTCATCTGCTTCTATCCATTTTCTGTAGATGCACATATGAATCTGCTCTTAAAAGGATATGAATTTATCATTGGAATGATGTTTGGATACTGCAGAACACAGTTTTCCCCAAAATTAAAATATGTGGCAATCCCGGTAACATTGTTCTTTTTCTTATCACCGGTTGCAGTTAATATCCATTATGCATTCAAGATCACGATCCTTGCAGTTGCTTTCTGGATCTCGCTCTCTTATTTAGAACCTTTCCTTCAGAAAAGAAAGCTTCGCATGATCCGCGTGGTCAGTGATTACTCTTACGAGGTGTTCTTAGTGCACCATGTGATCATTTATTTTCTGACTCCAAAAGCAGCTCCATATCTGCATAATACAGGCATGATACTCCTTCTCTTTGCAGTTGAAATTCTCTGCATGGCGGTGGCTGCATTTGTCCTGAAGTATCTCTCAGAAAAATGTATACATCTGCTCTCAGCTATTTCATAAACCCGCAATATTTCTTTTGTGCAATGAAGCTGAGACCTATCAGCATGTTTTACACGCTGAAATTTGCAGCAGTTTTTGTGCAAACCGGCAATTCGATATATGATCTGCAAGATAGAAAAAATCGAGGAACCTTTTAGTCCCTCGATTCGATCACGATCAGAATCCCATCCTCAAATGAGATCTCTGCCACAGGTTCTGTGATCTCGTTGCTTACACCGAGAGAACAGAACCCTTTTAATATGTATTTGTCAAGCGGATACTTAAAGCCTGTCAAAGTAAGTCCCTTCACTTCGCTTGTATAAGGAATCAGTGAAACATAATTTCCAAACTGCGTTTCCTTTTCCAGCGTAATGCCTGACGCTATCATCCGGATCCGGTTATTTACATCCAGCAT
Organism: uncultured Roseburia sp.; assembly: GCA_934358955.1. Lineage (GTDB taxonomy): Bacteria > Bacillota > Clostridia > Lachnospirales > Lachnospiraceae > Roseburia. The sequence continues at coordinate 8,126 of CAKRLC010000028.1, forward strand.
CTCAATCTCGATCCTGTTCTGCAAACCAATCCCAAGAAGCTCAATATTGCCAAGCACATGGTCTATTCTTGTCCCGGTTGCTCCCAAAAGCGTGATTTTTTCTGCTCCAAGAGAGATTGCTTTCCGGATCGCAGATTCTGTATCTGTGTCATCTTTCACCGGATTTAACTTCACCCAGGATATGTCCTGTCGTGTTTTGAAATAATCCAATGCTTCTCCGGATGCCGAATCAAAGTCTCCAATGATCCAGTCTGGTTTTAACCCACTCCGGTAGAAAAAATTCATTCCGGAATCTGCTGCAATACAAAAATCTGGCTTTTTCTCTTCTATCACTTTTTTCGCAAACAGATCATCGATCTGTCCGCCTACAACGATCACACAATCTTTCATTTTAACCTTACTCATTTAAAATATCCAAAAAACGCTCTACATTTTCTGTAACATCGCCTTTAAATACAGCACTGCCTGCCACAATAATATTTGCACCGGCATCCATGATCTCTGCTACATTTTCATGGTTGATGCCACCATCAACTTCGATATCTGTCTTAAGACCGGCTGCATCGATCATTTTCTTCAATGCGCGTACTTTTTCCGTTGTATATGGAATGAATTTCTGTCCCCCAAAGCCAGGATTTACTGTCATGATCAGTACCATATCTACCTTCGGCAGAATCCACTCTATCTCCGATAATGGCGTGGACGGATTTAAAGCGACCCCCGCTAACAGTCCTTTTTCTTTGATGGCTTCGATCGTACGGTCAAGATGTTTGCATGCTTCTGCATGTACTGTGATCAGATCTGCTCCTGCTTCCGCAAATTCATGAATATAGCGTACCGGCTCTTCGATCATCAGATGCACATCAAAAATACGCTCTGTACATCCTCGGATACTTTTCATGACCGGCATTCCAAAAGAAATACTTGGAACAAACATACCGTCCATAACATCGATATGTACATACTGTGCTCCTGCTTCGTCAAGCTCCCTGATCTGTTCTCCAAGTCTTGCAAAATCTGCTGATAAAATGGATGGCGATAAACAATTCATCGTTTTCGATTCCTCCGTATTTGTATTTAGTATTTTTTTGCATCTTTCAGCTCTGCATACAGTAATTTATAATTTTCATACCGCAGCTCACTGATTTTACCTTCTCCAAGTGCCTCTTTGACACCACAATCCGGCTCACTGATATGACTGCAGCCTTTGAAACGGCAATACGGCTCATATTCTCTGAATTCCGGATAAAAATCCTGTAAATCTTCTTTTTCAAATCCTGGAATATATAACGTACTAAAGCCCGGTGTATCCATGATGTACGTATCTTCTTCGATTGGGATGATCTCTGAATGTCTTGTCGTATGCTTTCCACGTTCGATTTTTCTGCTGATGCTTCCAGTCTCCATCTGTACATGTGGCTGCAGGCGGTTCACAAGGGAAGATTTTCCAACTCCGGATGGTCCTGCAACCGCAGTTGTCTTTCCGCGAAGCAATTCCTTTAGTTCTTCCAGTCCCTGCTCTTTTTCTGCACTCGTATACAATACAGAATAACCGCAGGCTTTGTAGATCCCAGCAAATTCTTCCAGTTCTTCATCCTCTAACAGATCTTTTTTATTAAAGCAGATTGTCACCGGAACCTTCTGATACTGCATCATGATCAGAAAACGATCCAGCAGATTAAAATTCGGCTGCGGCTTTGCAGCTGCAAAAATGATCAGTGCCAGATCAATATTGGCTACTGCCGGGCGGATCAGTTCATTTTTTCGCGGCAATATCTTATCAATATTGCCCTTTTTCTGTGCTTCATCCACCACAGATATTTCCACATCATCACCGACTAAAGGCTTTATTTTCTGATTGCGGAAAGCACCTTTTGCTTTACATTCGTAAATTCCGGATTCTGCTGTATGCACATAGTAGAATCCGGAAATTCCTTTTACTATCTTACCCTGCATGTTGCTTCTTATTCCTCTTTGAATGTGAGCGGTGATACGATCTGTGGATTACCGATCACATTACCGGCTCCATCTAACCATTCAATCTTTAAGGAACCGCTTGGAACGGTCAGTCCTGATTTGGAAATGCTTAACCCATCTGTTCCAAACAGGGAAATAGACTGATTTGTCCACTGCTCTAAAATATTTCCTGTTCCGCCCTCTCCATCATACAGATAGATATCTGCAGATGCTACAGAATCATTATTTGGAAGCTTGATCGTCAGTCCCATCTTATATGTCTTCGTTGTCTGCTCCTGCTGTTCTGCTCCCTGGCTGATCACAAAATCGACAGCTGTTCCTGAATTCACCTGTGTATCTGCTGAAGGATTCTGTGAAATAACCTGCCCTTCCGGTACGGAATCACTGCGGGCGCTGCTTACATTTCCAACCTGAAGTCCTGCACCTGTGATTGCAGCTCTTGCAGCATCTTCATACTGTCCTGTAACCTTTGGGACTCCAACAGTGGAACTGTCTGAACCCTGCTCACTTCCTCTGCTGATCACGATTTTTACATTATCACCCTTTTTACCAAGAGCTCCGCTGGCAGGATTCTGCTGAATGACTTTTCCCTGTTCAACGGTGTCATCATACGCATAATCTTTTACCGGAACAAATCCTGCGTTGCTCAATGTATTATAAGCAGTTGACTCATCCATTCCAGTTACAGATGGAATTGCTGTCTCGCCCTTTCCACTGCTGATCGTTACTTCAATCGTGGTATGTTCTTCTACTTTATTGCCGGTATCCGGTGTCTGACTGATGATCTGACCTGCATCATAGCTGTCGGATGCACCTGTTCCAACATTTTTGATACCAAGACCAAGGGCATTTAAAGCTGCCTGTGCTTCTTCATAAGTAGATCCCTTCAGATTCGGAACTTCTATTCCGGAGGCAGTATCTGCATCCTGGGAAATTTCTGTGTTATTTTTCTTTGATGAACCTCCAAACTTCATGTCACCAAAAAAGCTGAACAGAATAAAAATGATAAGGGCAACAATGATACATCCTGCCACAATTCCCATGATCATGATTGCTTTATCCATTTTCGGATTGATCTCATCATCATCGTCTTCATAATCATCGCCATCGTAGGCTTCTTCCTCATCATACTCTGCTTTTTTCCGGTTCGAATGTACCGGCACATCCTCTTCGCTCAGGTAGATGTTACTGGTTTCCTGTTTGATCTTATTAATCTCATCCTCGTTGATCACACGGGTTTTTTCCTGGGAAACCGGTGCGATCACAACAAAATCTTCATCCGGACTGATCAACGCTTTTCGCAGATCTGCTAATAAAGCTGTCATAGATTCGTATCTGCGGTCAGGATTCTTCTGTGTACATTTTAAAATAATCTTTTCCATGCTGATCGGCAGATTCGGTGCATAAGCACTTGGCGGCACGATCTCTTCCTGTAAATGCTGGATCGCAACAGCGACTGTTGTATCTCCATCAAATGGTACTCTTCCTGTCACCATTTCATACATAACGATACCAAGGGAATAGATATCACTCTTGCCATCTACAAAACCATTTCTTGCCTGTTCCGGAGATGCATAATGGACAGAACCCATTACATCCGCACTGATCGTATTAGAGCTTGCTGCCCGTGCGATTCCAAAATCAGTAACTTTTACTTTTCCTTCTGTTGAAATAATAATGTTCTGCGGTTTAATATCCCTGTGAATGATTCCTTTGTTATGTGCAGCTTCTATACCTCGTCCTACCTGAATCGCAATGCTGATGGATTCTTTGAATGTCAGCTGTCCCTTTTTTTCAATATAAGTCTTTAAGGTAATTCCTTCCACATATTCCATTACAATGTAGTGCATGCCATTTTCGCTTCCTACATCGTAAATATTTACAATATTCGGATGCTCCAGCCCTGCTGCAGACTGAGCCTCTGTGCGGAACTTTGTCACAAAATTAACATCTTCGGAAAATTCCGGTTTTAATACTTTAATTGCAACAAAACGACCAAGCGTATGATCCTTTGCCTTATATACATCTGACATTCCGCCAGTGCCGATTTTGTTTACGATCTCGTAACGATCACCAACAAACATACCTTCCGTTAACATTCTTTCACCTCTTCAGAAAATGGTTCTACTAATACAACCGTAATATTATCTTTCCCGCCATGTTCATTGGCAGTCTCTATTAATCTTTCTGCTTTCTCTTTCACATTATTCTTTTCTGCTATGATCGCTCTGATCTCTTCATCATCGACCATGTTCGTCAATCCATCAGAACACATTAGCACCGTATCTCCCGGCTTTAACTCCACTTCAAAAAAATCAACAATCAGGTCCGTGGTAACTCCAATTGCCCGTGTAATGATATTCTTATCCGGATGGTCTTTCGCTTCTGCTTTATTCATCTCGCCTAAGCGTACCATTTCTTCTACCAGGGAATGATCCCTTGTAATCTGCCGGATGGCTTCGTGATCTGTGACATATAAACGGCTGTCACCAACATTGGCAACATGAAGGTGCGTCCCAATGATCGTAGCCGCAACAACCGTTGTTCCCATACCGCTTTTTGCACTGTCTTCTTTTGCTTCCCGGATCAAAAGCCGGTTGGCCGTAACTAAGGCGTCCCGAATCGCAGCAACCGGTTTCGTCTGCTGTGATGCTGACAGTTCTTCCACGATCTTCTCTACCGTAAAACGGGATGCATATTCTCCTGCTTTATGTCCTCCCATTCCATCTGCTACCAGAAACAGATTCGGCAGCTGTCCTACTGCTGTTTCAGAAGCAAATACATAGTCCTGGTTCATCTCACGTCGCCTTCCAATATGTGTTATGGAAAACGTCTCCATCTATGATTCCTGCCTTTCTGTTATGTTCTTTTCCCCCATATATCTTTTTCTCAACTGTCCGCAGGCACCATCAATGTCCCTGCCCATCTCTCTTCTTATGGTAACATTTATACCATTTTTTTCAAGTTTATTTTTAAATTCAGCAGTCACCTGCGCCGTTGGCTGAACATAATCCCTCTCTTTGATCGGATTGACCGGGATCAGATTAATATGACAGTTTATGCCCTTAACAAGTCTGCACAGATTTCTTACATCCTCCTCTGTGTCGTTCACACCACCTACCAGGCTGTATTCAAAAGTGATTCTTCTTCCTGTCTGCTCAAAATAGTATTTGCAGGCATCGATCACTTCATGTATCTCATATTTATTTGCAATGGGCATCAGTTCTTTTCTCTTTTCCTGTGTGGAAGCGTGTAAAGACAATGCCAGTGTGATCTGAAGCTTTTTATCTGCTAATTCCTTCACCCGTGGAACGATCCCGCAGGTCGAAACAGTCAGATTCCTCTGACTGATATTCATCCCGTTTGCATCTGTAAGAAGTTCTATAAACTTAAGCAGATTATCAAAATTATCCATCGGTTCACCGGTTCCCATCACAACAACATTCGACACGCGTTCTCCTGTGTCCCTGCTGATATGGTAAATCTGGTCCAGCATTTCAGATGCTGTCAGTCCTCGCACCAGGCCATCCAGCGTAGAAGCACAAAATCTGCATCCCATCCTGCATCCGACCTGCGAAGAGATGCATACCGAATTGCCATGTTTATAGCGCATTAAAACACTTTCGATCACATTACCGTCCGACAGGCGGAATAAATATTTTCTCGTTCCGTCTATCTGAGAGATCTGAACTGCTTCCTGCTCCAGATTCACAAGAGAACAGTTTTCTTTTAATTTTTCAATGAGTCCTTTGGAAATATTTGTCATTTCTTCAAAAGAAGAAACCTGTTTTACATGCATCCACTGGTAAATCTGCTTTGCACGAAATCCTTTTTCTCCAAGCTGCTCCATATATTCTGTCAGTTCTTTCAGATTCAGCGATTTGATATCTGTTTTTTCAGTCTGAGCCATAATTCCTCTTATCTGCCATCTGTGGCTTTTTTTCTCATTCTGGCAATAAAAAATCCATCCCCGTACTGTGCCTGTGGAAAAATCTGATGCATTTCTTCTAACACATATTCCGGATGTTTTTTCAAAAACCAGGTTACATTTTCTTCATTTTCCATTTTATCGATCGTGCATGTAGAATAAATCAGCTTTCCGCCGGCTTTTACATATTGGCAGACCGTATCTAACATCTGTCTCTGGAGAGAAGCCAGCTCCTGCTCAGACTCTTTTGTCATCCGGTAACGGATATCCGTCTTCTTTCGCATAACACCAAGTCCGGAGCATGGGAGATCTGCGATCACAATATCTGCTTTTCCAATGGATGCTTCATCCAATACAGTCGCATCCATCTGAACTGCTTTCATATTTCCAAGCTGATGCCTGCTTATATTTTCTTCGATCAGCGAAACTTTATACTCTGTTAGGTCTCTTGCCTCTACCATACCGGTATTCTTAAGCTTTTCTGCCAGATGTGTGCTTTTTCCTCCCGGTGCTGCACAAACATCGATAATATAATCATCTTCTTTTGGTTCTGCAAGTTCGGCAACCATCATGGAACTGATATCCTGCACATAAAATAATCCTTCACGGAAACTTGAAAGTCCATTCAGATAGTCAAAACCGGAAATAAAAAATCCATAATCCAGTCCCGGACATTCCATACAGTTTATTTTTTCTGCAGTAACACCTTCCCTGTTTAATCGTTCCTTCAATTCCTGCGGTGTTGTTTTAAGAAGGTTCGTCCGGATGGTAAGCGGTGCTTCCGTTGCAAAAGCCTTTAACATTTCTTCTGTCTGCTCCTGCCCATAATCACTGATCCATTGCCCGATGATCCACTGCGGCATGGAATATTTTACGGAAAGGTATTCCAGCTTCTGCTTTTCCATGTCCGGATAAGCAATCTGCTCCAGATTTCTTGCAATGTTTCTCAAAACTCCATTTACAAATCCACTCAGGGATGAAAATCCTTTTTTTCTTGCAAGCTTCACCGCTTCATTACAGGCTGCTGATGCCGGCACAGAATCCATATATTTCAATTGATAGACACTCATGCGAAGGATATTGCGGATCACCGGCTTCATTTTCTTTACTTTTACCTTTGAAAACTGGTCGATGATGTAATCCAGCTCGATCATGGACTGGATCGTTCCTTCTGACACCCTCGTAATAAATGCCCGCTCTTTTTTATCCAGATACTGATATTTATCAAGTACCGCACGGATCACCAGATGACTGTAATTTCCTTCTTCTATCACTTCTAAAAGAATCCCCAGTATCAGTTCCCGTGTATTGACATTCTCAGTCATCACGTCTCTTTCCTCCAAATAATAATACCAGACGCAGTAACTGCAAAATCGCTGCTGCCGCGCTCGCTACGTATGTTAATGCCGCAGCCTTCAATACTTTTTTCGTATATGGCAATTCACTTTCACTTAAAATTCCCTGTTCCCCAAGGATTCGTAATGCTCTTGCCGATGCATTAAATTCTACCGGAAGTGTAACGATCTGGAATAGCACTGCCAGTGAAAAGCATAAAATTCCAAGTTCGATCAGCACAGATCCTGTATTCCGGCTAAAGCATAGTCCGATGATGATCAGCGGCCATGCAAGATTAGAGCCGATGTTTGCAACTGGTACAAGTGCTGCCCGCACACTCAGCGGAACATATCCTTTCTGATGCTGGATCGCATGTCCGCATTCATGTGCTGCAACGCCAACTGCTGCAACTGACGTAGAATTATATACATCATCTGAGAGATTCAGCGTCTTTCTGGAAGGGTTGTAATTGTCTGTCAGGCTTCCTGAGACATGCTGGATCGTCACGTCATAAATCCCTGCTGAATTTAAAATTCTTCTGGCAGCTTCTGCTCCAGTCATGCCTGAAGCACTTCTGTACTGTGAATATTTATTATAAGTTGTTTTTACCCTTGCAGAAGCGATCAGGCAGATCACTGCCCCAATGACCACTAACAGATACGTTGGGTCCATTCCATATCCATATCCAAATCCATATCCGTACATACTTTATCCTTCCTTTCTTTTAGCATCTTAACAGCGTTTTAAAAAAGTTCCTTCTTCCACTTCATAACCTCTTAAAAAGGCATCGGTTGTCATGCGCTTCTTTCCTTCAAGCTGTACCTCTAACAGGGCAAGTACACCATTTCCAGTCTGTACTTCCATATCATTTTTCGTCACTTTTAAAATACATCCAGGTGCTGCCTTCACTTCATGCGAAACCACCTTGGCGCGCCAGATCTTTAAGTTCTTATCATCCAGTCTTGTATATGCACTCGGCCATGGATTTAATCCTCGGATCAGACGCTCGATCTCCTCTGCATCCTTTGACCAGTCAATGCTTCCCATTTCCTTCTGGATTTTTCCTGTATGGGTTGCCTGTGAATGATCCTGTGGGGTATAAACTGCAGTTCCATCCTCGATAGCTTTCATTGCTTTTACACAAAGCTTTGCTCCTACTTCTGCAAGACGGTCAAACAGGCTTCCTCCTGTCTCGTCTTCAGCAAGCACCACTTCTTCTTTCATGATCATGTCTCCGGTATCAATGCCCTCATCCATACGCATGATCGTCACTCCGGAAACCTTTTCCCCGTTCAGCACTGCCCACTGGATCGGAGCTGCACCTCTGTACTTTGGAAGCAGGGATGCATGGACATTCACGCATCCATAGCGTGGCATATCAAGAATTTCTTTTGGGATGATCTGTCCAAATGCTTCTACGATAAAAATATCAGCGTTAAACTGTCTTAAATACTCTACACATTCTTCCCTGCGGATCTTCTCCGGCTGATACACTTCAATCCCATGGGCAAGTGCGCACTCTTTTACCGGTGTATATTTTAATGCCTTGCTTCTTCCTACCGCCTTGTCCGGCTGTGAAACAACAAGTACGACCTCATGACCTGCTTTTATAATTTCTTCTAACGTGTTCACTGAAAAGTCAGGTGTCCCCATAAAAATAACTTTCATTCATATCCTCCTCGCGGCTGTTATTCCTCTTCCTCATAAGTCACATCATGAAGGCTTCCTTCTACCTTTTCCACATAAAGATGTCCGTCTAAATGGTCTAACTCATGGCAGATCGCTCTTGCCATCAATTCCGTGCCCTCAATCTCATATTCTTTCATCTCTTCATCATAAGCATGTGCTCTGACAAAGTTTGGTCTTGTCACCTTTCCGGCTTTTCCCGGAATACTTAAGCATCCCTCATCACCGGTCTGCTCTCCGGATGTCTCTAAAATCACCGGATTGACCATTACAACCGGTCCCTCGCCGATGTCAATGACAACGATTCTTTTTAAAATACCGACCTGCGGTGCAGCAAGTCCGACACCATTTGCTTCATACATCGTATCTAACATATCTTCGATCAGTTCCCTGATTTTTGGTGTCATCTCTTTTACCGGTTTACATGTTTTTTCTAATACAGGGTCCCCCTGCACACGAATTGTTCTAAGCGCCATTGCTTTATCCTCCTTTAAAAACCACTCATTGGATTAAAATCAAACTGGACTGCCGTGTCCTTAAAATCACGGTTATCCCTTATCCTGTCTTCAATTCTATCTTTTATCCTGACTAAAGCCTGATAATCTTCGGCTTTCAGGTAGATCACTTTTTTATAAATATCATTTACTTTTGCGACGGCAGCATCTGTCGGTCCGATGCGCAAGATCTCCTTGCGCCCTTCCCCGCTGATCCAGCCGGCTACTTTTTGAGCCGCATCGAAAGCGACCTGTTCCTGCTTTGAAGCACACAGGATCACTAGCATATTCCATACCGGCGGATATAGCAGCATCTTCCGATACTCAATCTCCTGCCTGTAAAACTTTTCATAATCCTGTTCCTTCGCTGTTACTATGCTGTAATGATCTGGCTGATACGTCTGTATCACTACCTCACCCGGCTCTTTTCCGCGTCCTGCACGTCCTGCTGCCTGCGTAAGCAGCTGAAATGTGCGCTCTGCTGCATGGTAATCACTCACATGGAGAGATAAGTCTGCTGCGATCACTCCTACTAATGTAACATTCGGAAAATCGTGTCCCTTTACGATCATCTGTGTTCCGATCAGGATATCAGCCTCCTGGTTGGCAAATGCCGATAAAATCTGCTCATGTCCTTCTTTGCTTCGTGTTGTGTCAAAGTCCATCCGGAGCACTCTTGCCTTAGGGAAACGCTCTTTTACCACCATCTCTAACTTCTGCGTTCCTGCCTTAAATCCGCTGATATATTTTGAACCGCACTCCGGACAGGTCTTCGGAACTGCCGTCTCATATCCACAATAATGGCAGACTAATCTTCCCTCCGGATTTTTCCGCGTGATGTGCTGGCTTAATGAAACATCGCAATGCGGACATTTTATCACATGACCGCAGGCTCTGCAAGAGACAAAGCCCGCAACACCTCTTCGATTGATAAATAACATGATCTGCTGCTTCTTTTTCAGGCGGTCTTCTATCAGTCTTTGCAGCTCCCTGCTTAAGATGGATCTGTTTCCTTCGAGAAGCTCTCTTCGTAAATCTACAACCTGCACCTGCGGTAACGGCTTTTCTGCCACGCGATGTTTTAACTCCAAAAGCTGGTATTCGCCGCACATGGCTTTATAATAACTGTCTACCGAAGGTGTTGCTGAACCAAGGACAACGCTTGCCCCGCACATTCTGGCACGTTCCACAGCAGTCTCTCTTGCATGATACCGTGGGACCGTCTCACTTTTATAGCTGCCTTCATGTTCCTCATCAATAATAATAAGTCCTAAATTTAAAAATGGTGTGAACAGTGCAGATCTTGGTCCGATCATAATATCCACGTCCCCATGCTTTGCACGTTCAAACTGATCGTATTTTTCTCCTGCAGACAACCGTGAGTTCATGATCGATACCCGGTCCCCGAACCGGTTGTAAAACCGCATTACGGTCTGGTAAGTAAGCGCGATCTCCGGAATAAGTACGATTGCCTGCTTGCCTTTTGAAAGGACATGCGCGATCAGCTCCATATAGACTTCTGTCTTACCACTGCCAGTCACTCCTTTTAACAGATATGTAGTCGGTATCTCTGCATCGATCTTAAACCGGATCTCATCTACCACCGCCTGCTGTTCCTTATTTAAGGTCAGATGATATCCTTCCTTCTTAAGGTGCGCTACCGGATTTCGGTAACTATACGCACTGACTACCTCTAAAATCCCCTTTTCTTCGAGTGCACGGATCACCGTACCGGAAACATTTAACTTCTGTGTGATCACCGGCCAGTCAAGCTCATGATTGTGCAACAGCTCTGTCAAAAGCTTTGCCCTCGCTGTTGCATGTTTCCGTTCAAATTCTGCCAGCTGGTTTTTCGCCTCGATCTCACCTAATTTCAGCCGGACTGTTTTATGTTCAATCGCATTGCTTTTTTTCTTGATCGGAATGACTGTTTTTAATGCCTGATTCATCGTTGCCCCATAATTTTCGCGGATCCAGGAAGCAAGTGCGATGAGCTTTCCTTCAATTGCCACACTGTCTGTTGCAACAGAAGCGATCTCCTTCATTCTGTCAATCTCAAATTCCGCTTTATCCGTCAGTTCCACAACATACCCTGTCAGCCTGCGGTTTCCAAAAGGGATCACAACCTGCATTCCGACCCGGATCTGCTCCTGCAGCTTTTCCGGTATTTTATATTGAAATGTCTTATCCAGTTTTTCATGAGAAATATCAACAATGATATTCGCAAATTGTGCCATCTATAACCTCTTATGTTTTATTTAACCTTTTTCTTCGATTGCTTCACGGATCAGTTCTGCATCCTCCATTGGATAATAGCAGCCGCTGATCTCCTGCATCTTTTCATGTCCTTTTCCTGCCAGCACAAGGATATCTCCCGGTTCTGCCAGCTCTATCGCCAGTTTTACTGCTTTTTTCCGGTCCGGTTCTTCATAGCAGTTATGTATGGTTTTCATTCCCATTCCTGCTTCTACACCTTCCCGGATCTGCAAAATAATCTGTTCCCTGTTCTCCCACCGTGGATTATCTGAGGTAAGGATCACGATATCTGCAAGTCTTCCGGCTGTTTCTCCCATCAGAAATCTTCTTACAGCTGCGCGGTTTCCCCCGCATCCAAAGATAACGATCAGCCTGTGTGGTTCAAACCCCCGTAATGTTTCAAGAAGATTTCTCAGGCTTAATTCATTATGTGCATAATCAACAAGAAATGCATAGGGCTCCTCCGGTGTTACATTCTGGCATCGTCCCGGAACAGAAATCCCTTGAAGTGCCTTTTGTATCTGTTCCCCGCTTACATGAAAATGTCCGGCTGCAAGAATTGCAGCCAGTGCGTTATATCTGTTAAATACGCCCGGAAGCTGCATCGTCACAGGAATTGTTTTTTCTCCTTTTCTGACTGTAAAACAGTTTTCCAGCTTTCCCCCGGACATCTTTGATTTTCCCTCTTCTGCTGTGGCATCCGCCGGATGACGGATTGAAAATGTCTCCACTTCACAGGTATGTCCTGCCAATATACGGTTTGTATTCGGATCATCCCGGTTCACAATTCCAACCTTACATTGTCTCATCAGCCTGCTTTTGCAGTACAGATACTCCGAAAAGTTTGCATGCTCCCCTGCCCCGATATGATCCGGTTCAATGTTCAAAAAAATTCCAATATCAAAAAATATATCCCGCACTCTCTGTAAGGCAATCCCCTGCGAAGACACTTCCATAATGCAGCAATCACAACCATGCTCCACCATCTCTGATAAAAGCCTTTGGATCTCACAGGATTCCGGGGTTGTATGCGTTGCTTCTATACGGCTATCCCCGTTATCCCACAGTATAGTACCGATCATGCCGACCTTATAGCCGGCTTCTCTTAAGATTGCCGCCGTCATAAATGCCGTTGTTGTCTTTCCACTCGTTCCTGTGATTCCAATCATGTGAAGCCGCTTTGCCGGATCATTATAGAAAGCAGCCGATAGCCCTGACAATGCTCTTCTTGTATCAGACACAACGATTACACAGACATTCCGCTTTTCTGTCAGCTGTGAAAGGTTGACTTTCATATGTTCCGTCAAAATCAGCGCTCCATGCCTGCTCTCAATCACATAGCTTTCATCAACAACGATCGCCCCTGCTCCTGCGAGCAGTGCCTCACCGATATATTCGTGTCCATCTGTCCGAAACCCTTTTATGCAAACAAAAAGGGAGTCCTTTTGCACCCGACCGGAATGACAGCAGATATCTGCGATTCTCCGGTTCGCATCTCCCCTTACGCTTTCGTATGAAATCTGTTGTAACAGGCTTAATAATTCCTGCATGCTGCTCCCTTGCTTTACGGCAGAATATACTTTTTTTATTATATTCCAGATGCGCTCATTTTACAAGTTGTCCGACCTTTTTTTTCTATACATGATTTGGGTGTCAAAAGGTCTGCCTTTAACTTTATGCTGGCAGATTGCACAAAGGTCATGGAGCAGACCTTTTGACACTCGAATCCTATACATCAAAATATCTGCATATTTTATGCCAGATGATCCACACTAAGTATCATCATTACTGGATAGATTCTGGTGTCAAAGGTCTGTTCATAATCTTTCTTGACAGATAGCACAAAAAAATGATTCCAAGTTTCTCTTTTGTGCAATGGAGATAAGACTCATGAAGTGTGGAAGCCTTTGCTGAACACACTTCATGCTTTCAGAGGCTTATCGGAATGTCTGCACAATGAAACTTGGAATCATTTTTTTGTGCTATCTGCTATCATATGAAACTACAGACCTTTTGACACCTGAATCTTCATGAATTCAGGGAGGTATATCATGAGAAAAGATTTTCTGATCTGCGGACTCACAGGCTGGTGTCTTGAAATCTTGTTTACATCTGCCAAAAGCTTCCGAAAAAAAGATTTTCGCCTGATCGGACAGACTTCTGTCTGGATGTTTCCGATTTATGGCATGGCCTGCATCATCAGACCGCTTTCCCATTTGCTTGGAAAAATCCCTCTTTTTTTCCGTGGATGCATCTACTCTGCCGGGATTTTCTGTTTTGAATATACAAGCGGTTCCCTGCTGAAAAAACACCATCTGTGTCCATGGGATTACAGTGATATTCCCACAAACATACATGGTGTTATCCGTCTTGATTATGCACCGGTATGGATGATCACCGGTCTTATTTTTGAGCATATTTTGTCAAAATAGGTTTCAATCTATCTGAAGATTCTGAATATTTTATCATTTTTTGTCAATATAACGTAAATAATTTTCCTCTTGAATTTGCAATATGATTATTATATGATAGAAAAAATGCCTGGTGCTTTCATTTATTTTTCTAATAAAACAGGCTTTATTTATAAGGAGGATCATATGCGACATTTAATGAATCCATTGGACTTCTCCGTTGAGGAAATTGACAAGCTTCTAGATCTTGCCAACGATATTGAGAAGTTCCCTGGTAAATATGCTCATGCATGCGAAGGAAAAAAACTTGCCACATGCTTCTATGAGCCAAGTACAAGAACAAGACTTAGTTTTGAAGCTGCCATGTTAAATCTTGGTGGTTCTGTTTTAGGTTTTTCCGATGCGAATTCAAGTTCCGCATCCAAAGGTGAAAGTGTTTCCGATACAATTCGTATTATTTCCTGCTATGCAGATATCTGTGCAATGCGTCATCCAAAGGAAGGTGCTCCTCTTGTTGCTTCCTTAAAATCCCAGATTCCAGTAATCAATGCCGGCGACGGTGGTCATCAACATCCAACCCAGACATTAACAGATCTTTTAACGATCCGTTCTTTAAAGGGCAGACTTTCTAATATGACGATCGGTCTCTGCGGTGACCTGAAATTTGGCCGTACTGTTCACTCATTGATCAGTGCATTGATCCGTTACCCTGGAATCCAATTCGTTTTAATTTCTCCGGAAGAGTTAAGAATTCCAAGCTACATCCGTGAAGATGTTTTAAAAGCCAATCATATCCCATTCAAAGAAGTAGAACGTTTAGAGGATGCCATGCCGGATCTTGATATTCTGTATATGACCCGTGTACAGAAGGAGCGTTTCTTTAATGAGGAAGATTACGTACGTCTGAAGAATTTCTATATCCTGACCAAAGAGAAGATGGAGCTTGCCAGAAAAGATATGTATGTTCTTCATCCGCTTCCACGAGTAAATGAGATCTCTGTTGAAGTCGATGACGATCCAAGAGCTGTTTATTTCCGTCAGGCACAGTATGGTGTCTATGTCCGTATGGCCCTGATTCTGACGTTGCTTAATATTACCGTTTAATATCATCAGAATCCGTTCCGGGCGATTACTGACATTGTGTTCGTCTCAAATTTAAGTGCGTGACTGCGGTCACAGATAGGAGTTATACATGTTAAACATCAGTGGAATACAGGAAGGCTTTGTTCTCGACCATATTCAGGCCGGAATGAGTCTCCAGCTTTATCATGATTTAAAACTGGATAAATTGGACTGTTCAGTCGCAATTATCAAAAATGCCAAAAGCAGTAAAATGGGAAAAAAGGATATTCTGAAGGTGGAATGCCCGATTGAAGCCTTAGACCTTGATATTCTCGGTTTTATTGACCACAATATCACTGTGAATGTTATCAAAGATTCCAAAATCGTAGAGAAAAAAGATCTGCATCTGCCAAAGCAGGTAAAGAACGTGATCCAGTGCAAGAATCCACGCTGCATCACTTCTATTGAGCAGGAGTTAGACCAGATTTTCATCTTAACCGACAGTGAAAAAGAAGTATATCGCTGCAAATACTGCGAAGCAAAATATACCAACCCAAACAAACGATAATATTACATCCATACAAAATATTTTTTCTTTACAGAAATAAAAGGCATTACACTTTGTTTTTAGTGCAATGCCTTTTTTGTAGTTTCAGTTTTGATATTAAAATGGACGGAAGCAGCAGCAATTACAAAGCATATTCAAAAACAACATGCTTAAGCACCAGCTTCCTGCACTTGAATATGGACGGTCATATGTATTTCCCATATTGGTGTACCAGGTTCCGCCATACTCCAGATGCTGCAGAAACTGCAGATACTCAAAGTTATTTGGTTCCATTTCAACAGCCCTTTTCGCATGTTCCTTCGCCATGATATTATTTCCAGCGCCCTGATTCGCCATTGCGCTATAGTAATACCATCTGGCTGTCCGCTGTGCAAATGGGATTCCATTCAATACATTCAAAGCTTCTTTGAAGCATCTGTTTGCAATATAATTCGCAGCAGCCTGCATCTGCGGTGAATCTGCACCTGTGCGATAGCTTCTGCTGCTGTTATAATAATAGCCGCCTGTAGTGCCGGAAGTTCCGGCATTGCCATATCCGCCTCCAAAGCTTCCACCGGACTGCTTCTCCTTCATAATCTGATCATATGCCTGTTGAACTTCTTTAAACTTTTCTTCTGCCTGATCTTTATTCGGATTATTAATATTCGCATCCGGATGGTATTTTCTGCTTAAAGTACGATATGCTTTTTTTATTTCATCATCCGAGGCATTGGGCGATACACCAAGTACCTGATATGGATTTATCATGATCTAACCTCTTTTTTTCTGTCCCGCTTTTTTGCCTGACTCTTTTTCTGTTTCTTCTCTTCCTGCTTTTTCTTCTTCAGCTGAATATATTCATATCTGCTCCAGACACCAGAATACAGGATATTTCTCAAAATATCTGCATGCAGGAGGATTGGAAGCCGCTCAAAAGACCTTGCACATTCCGACATCATACTTGTTAACAGCAGTCTGCAAAATGTGTCAAATTCCTGTTCATTCTCTTTTTCCATCTGGATCAGAGGATTATAGCTCTTTTTCTTTCTGTCTTCTTCGTAATCTTCATAGGCATCCATCAGATAGATGAATTTGCCCATATAAAATCCTAATGTACGCAGCTCGTCACTCCATTCATCCTCACGCCAGCATAATACTTCTCCCAGCATTTCTCCGGTCAGTCCTGCAACAAGATCCAGATTCGTCTCATTGTTCTTCTCGACTTCCTCTGTCTTTTTCATAAAGGATTCCACTGCTGCTACCTGTCTTGGATATTTTGACATGATACGAGTATAATCCTTATCCAGAATTTTTACAAATGCTTTTTTTGTATAAGATTTTTCATCCTTCCAGTCATCCAGAAGATTCTGATATGCCAAAATCAGATTCATATCTGCTGCATAATCAGTTGCCTCATTCATAAAAGCAGTTCTCTTTTTTGTTGGATGCAGCGGGCAGGTAAACTCTGTCTGTTCATTCTCAAGCTCATATAATCCGGTTAAAAGCACGATCAAAAAAGTAAGATCATAGCTTAAAAGCATCTGTCCCTTTGTTCCGCAATTTGTTTTCAGTTTCTGACACAATCCACAATAATAGGACTGATAGATCCTTCTGCTTTCTTTTGACAATTCTTTCTGATTAATATTAATATATCCAAACACAGACGTGTCTCCTTTTTATCAGCTTTTTTTCACAAATTCTGTCCTGCACTTTGGACAGGTAATGCAGATTTTACCATGTCCTTTCGGAACACGTACTGTCTGTTTGCACTGCGGGCACTTAAAAAACCGATATATTTTTCTCTGCTGCCAGCGTTTTCTGATCTTATCTGTCTTCTGTGTCATCTTGAATTTCCAATTTAAAAACTTCTGGTTTTCCTCATACCGTTTTGAAATATTTCTGGACAACATTCTCCATGTAGAATAAATCAGAAGCGCTAATGCCACCCAGTATAAATATCCAAGTCCCAGTCTGCGAAATAATGACAGGATCAATAATCCCATAACTGCCCCACTGCAAAACCGTGACAGCTCATCTGCGCCATATCTTCCTATCATAAATCGTTGTATTTTTTCTCTCATGTCCATCCACGCTTTCCTTTGTCTTCTGTTACTGTCTGCAAATATTCTGCAAACGTAATTTCTTATTGACTCTATGTTACCCTCTTAAAATTGACTCGTCAATTGTTCTATTGTCTTTTAAGAAACATTTTATATTTCGGTAATAAATGCTGTACTTAAAACATAAATAGGCAGTCTGTACAGAATAACATTTCCAAATATTATGCCTGTACAAACTGCCACTATCATCTATAGTCTTCACTATTTATTGTATTACGATCCATGTGCCAAAACGTCCGCATTTATATTTTCATTCGCAGATCTCACAAAAGAATGGTTCAAAGAATTAAGCAGGGCGATAAGCCGGGTTATGTCCATCTGCATCATGCAGACACGAATGATCATCTTTCTAGAATGACTGTTACCAGCCATTTCAAGCGACCTACCTAAAGCTGGCGGGCCACGTCAACGCTTTTGTTCGGTCTTGCTTCGAATGGGGTTTACAT
>CAKRLC010000029.1 GCA_934358955.1 uncultured Roseburia sp.
ATGACAGATATCCGTTCGACCATGAAAGATTTTGAAAAAGCTCAGTCAAAGGTGTATGCCTGCATTATGAAAAAAATCTGGGAACTGATATTTCATGGTATCGATTGCAGATGGAAATTATTCCATAAATGAAGTATACAGCAAGTTGATGAAACTAAAGGAAAACTATGAAAAGCGGTTTTATCAGTATCTGCCTGCTGGTAGAAAGTTCCTGAAAGAAATATGTGATGTATTAGATGGCGAGGAAGCGGAGTGGGAAAAGGTGGAGAGCTGTGCCACCTGTTTTCAGAAGCAGATCAATGGAGATATTTATAGCGATGGAATAGGGATCAATACGCTCATGGATATATTCGTTCTGATTTTACGTTGCATGACAGAGGAGGTATCTGGAGAAGATAAATATGTGATTGTTTTTGACAACATTGAACGTTTTATCGGAAAAAATGAACTGTATAATAAGGATGTAAATCATGTACGACTCCAGTTTTCCAGTTGACACATTAAAGAAACACAATAATAAAGCAGGCATTATGCTTTCTTCTTCTGTCCAGGCAACACTGGCAGGACGTTTTGGTAATAGCGAATACGGAAGAAGCAAAAAGGCCGGAGAAGAATTGTTTTTTGACTATGGAAAAGAGACCGGAGCGCCGGTATATGTATATCGCTTTGTGAATCTGATGGGACACAGCCGTCCGAAATATAATTCTGCAATCTCAACATTTTGCTGGGCAGTAGCAAATGACGAAGAATTTACAGTGAATGACAGAAGCACAGAATTAGAAGTTTTATATATTGATGATCTCGTAGAAGGAATGTTTGATCTTCTGGAAGGAAAAGAGCAGCATTGTGAATTTGATGGAGTAGATACAGTATTAGATGAGAATGGCCGTTATTGCTGTGTACCGGTTACACACAAAGCAACATTAGGTGAGATCGTAGATTTATTAGAAGAATTTAAGGCACAGCCGATTTCATTAATGATGCCAAAATGTCCGGACGGATCTTTCGCGAAGAAGCTTTTCAGTCTTTATTTAACTTATTTACCGACAGACAAATTTAAGTATGCGATGAAGATGAATTGCGATAATCGTGGATCATTTACAGAACTGGTGCATACCGTTGATTGCGGACAGGTAAGCATTAATATCAGCAAGCCGGGGATCACAAAAGGGCAGCACTGGCATAATAGCAAATGGGAGCAGTTTATTGTAGTTCACGGACATGGAATGATTCAGGAACGCAATATTAATACAGGAGAAACAGTGGAATTTGAAGTTTCTGGAGATAAGATCGAGGCAATTTATATGATTCCGGGCTGGACGCATAATATTATTAATTTGTCAGAGAAAGAAGACTTGGTAACTGTAATGACATGTAATGAGATTTTTGATCCGGGACATCCGGATACGTTTTTTGAAGAAGTATAATGTGTAGGACTTCCTTTTATGGAAGTCCTGTATTATGGCTGAATAAACTACAAGTGAAGTTTAAAACCTGATTCAGAAACGGTATTTCAATTATAATGTATATATGAAGGAGAAATTTTGATATTTATATTTTATCATAATTAGCTTGACAATACCATTGGTATATGATAAATATAGTATACCGATGGTATATTTGATAATCCGGACTGAAATCCATCACCTGCCAGGTGTATGGAAATCGCGATTCTGCTTTGCAGGAAATCATGATTCCGTCAAAAGAAGAAATTGGAAAATGAATTGACAGTAAAAAATTTGGCGAAATTTTGATTAGAGTTGATCGACTGCATGCCATTTGAAGGGGCAGATGAATATTGGAATGACAATATGGAAAATATCAGAAATTATTTTACTTACGAGGAGGAGCACAAATGGGGTTAGAAAATGTGGTAACAAAGGAATATATGCGGGAGAACACAGTGTTTGCAGATGCATTTAATTATCTGATTTATGATGGGAGAGCGGTTCTTGATCCGGAAAAATTACATGAAATGGATGCAACAGAGCTTGCAGTTTTGGATCATTTGCAGGATAATGGAAAAAAGAAAGATTTGTCAGGTGTTGAGAAGCAGCGGGATGTTTTGAAGTCGGCAGTGATCAAGGAAGATGGCAAAGCAGCATATGTCATATTGGGAATTGAAAATCAGACAGATATCCATTATGCAATGCCAGTCCGGAATATGATTTACGATGCGCTTCAATATGGCAGGCAGGTGACAGATATCAGTGCGAAGCATCGCGCCAATAAAGGGGATTCCAAGGATGCCAGCAGGGCAGAATATCTTTCCGGATTTTATAAAGAGGATGAGCTCCTGCCTGTGATCACGATGGTGATCCATTTTGGGGCAGATGAGTGGGATGGACCGCTTTCACTTCATGCTATGATGAAGACGAAGGATGAGACGATTCTAAGTTTTGTTCAGAATTATCAGATCCATTTGATCGATCCGGCGAAGATGGAGCAGAAGAATTTGGATAAGCTGTCTAGCAGTTTGCGGGAAGTGTTGGGATACATTAAGTATTCGAAGGACAAAGAACAATTACTGAAATTTATAGATAATAATCCAAGAATGCGAATGGAAGCGGGCGCTGCGAAAGTGATTCAGGCAGTGACCAATACGAAGATAGAGATACCAGAGAATGCGGAGGTGGTTGATGTGTGTAAGGCAGTGGAAGATTTGATGGAAGATAGCAGGGAAGAAGGCAGAGAAGAAGGCCGCAAACAAGGACAGATAGAAACTTTAGTAGGTCTGGTACTGGATGGCAAGTTGGACATTAAGATCGCTGTCGCAAGCTCAGGCATGACAGAGCAGGAATTTGAGGCAGAGATGGAGAAAATGAAAAGGTAGATTCAGACAGGGCTTTCTTTTTGGGAAGCCCTGTGCTATAACAGAATAAACTACAAACGACAGATAGAACGCAACTGAAAGAAAAGTAACGTGGGGAGAAAAAAGATGAGATACGATTTTTCAAAGATGGATGCAGATTCTTTTGAACAGATGGTTCGAAGCCTGAATGAAGGTATTTTTGGAATAAAATGTAAACAGTATGGACTCGGTGCCGACGGGCAGCGGGAATTTGTATTTGAAGGAGATATCACAGATAAGGCAGGCAATCATTACGAAGGCAGGACGATTGGCCAGGTAAAATATAAGTATTTGACGACAAATAAAGATGATTTTAAATGGCTCACCGATGAGATCGATGGTGAGATGGCAGGATTCCAGAAAAAAGAGAAGAGCTACCGCCCGAAAAATTATCTGTTTTTTACCAATATCGTGCTCACTCCGATGAAGGAAAATGGTCTGAAGGATAAAATAGATCATTATATCGAAAAATATAAGAATCTGGTTCCAAATATACAGATCATGGGTTATGACGAGATCTGTACAATGTTGGATAATAACCGTGATGTGGCGACTACTTATGCCAGTCACATGCTGTCCGGGGATATACTTGCAGCCTTAGCAAAGCAACTGCAAAAGGAAGAGGATTATACAGACTGTCTGAAAATATATTTGTCTAGAAAATTCAGCGAAGAAATGTATACAAGAATGGATCAGGCGGGCTCGGTGACAGAAGACCGGATCCGGATCGAGAAGGTATGTATTGACATTGATGCATATGAGAAAGAGACGGAGGAGCAGTTTGCATTTGCAGAGAGAATCTTTCGGCTTGGAAACAGTGTGCGTGGTTATAAAAAAGATACAGATGTGCTTGGAAATCCGTGCATGGAGAGATGCCTGGAAAAATCAGAAAATTTTGTGCTGATAGGAGGACCAGGACAGGGAAAATCAACGATTTGTCAGTTCGTTGCACAGATTTACCGCGCGTGTTACCTAAGAAGCATCGGATATAAAGAACAGCGTGTAACAGATTTTTGGGAAGAGGTGCAGAGAGAATATGGTTATCCGGTTGACTGTGCAAGGATTCCATTTAAAATTGTCCTGAAAGATTATGCGGCATGGATGAAACGGCAGGGAGAATACGCAGACACCTCGGTATTAAAATATATGCAGGAGCAGATACTTTTGCTTACAGGAGAAACATTAAAGATTCCGGTTATCCGAAATATGTTGCGACAACTGGCATGGATTTTTCTGTTTGACGGACTGGATGAAGTGCCGGAATCTTCCAACCGGGCGAGTGTATTAAAAAATATCCAGACTTTTCTTACTCTTGAACTGAGCGAGGCAGAATGCGACTGCATGGTTGTTGCGACAACGAGGGAACAGGGCTATAATAACGATTTTGATGAAGAAAAATACACACATCTGACTGTTGCGGAATTGTCTCAGGAAATGTGTATGCGATACATAGACAGGCTGTTTACGCTGATCGAATCGCAGACAGAACGACGCAATGAGTGCCTTGAGATTGTCCGGGAAGCAATCACAGATGATAGGATCGCGCGGCTTATGAAGACACCGCTTCAGGCAACAATCATCTCAATCCTGGTAAAAAGCGGAGGAAAACCGCCACATGAACGGTATGCATTGTTCAAGGAATATTATGAGACTATGGTGCGCCGGGAAAAACAAAAGGGAGTTATAGCGACATTAAATGATCATACCGAGTGGGTAAATGAACTGCACTATCTTGTTGCACAGCGGCTACAACGGGAATCTGAATATGAGGATAACCCGTCAGCGGAGATATCTAAACAGGATTTTGCATGCCTTGTCGGAGCTTATGTGGAAGAAAACATAGATGGCGAGTCTGACGAAGTGGATATGGAAAAAATGACGGACGATTTTATCAGGATTATCACGAATCGTCTGTGCTTTCTGTGTGAAAATAGGGAAGGTGTATATAGTTTTACAATCCGTACTATGCAGGAATTTTTTGCAGGAACGTATCTGGTGAAAGACTGTTCGGACGACGATGCGATAAAGAATATCGAAGAAATCGCATATCACAGCTACTGGAGAAACACCCTGTTATTTGCACTGGGCTATATTGAGCTGGAACGGAAAAGCATGGATGATAAGATCGCAAATCTGTGCGAGCAGATGAATGGCAGGGACAATCTATGTCGTGAGGATTATACCTCGGAAAATCTTGTCCTTTTCGGATCTAAGCTTGCGATTGATATTCTTGCAGAAAATCTGTTCCGCGGAAAGAGACAGAATAAATACGTTAAGATCGCAGCACAATTAATAGAAACAGAAAATGCGCTGTCTGAAGCCTACAGATCGGTAAGTGGAACGGAAGCACTTAAGCTTGTAAAATATTTGGATGAATATTACACCGGGGAAGGTTATCTGGAAAAACAGATGACAATCAATGCCGTATTGCTGGAAAAAACACAGGATAAAGTGGCAGAATATCTGAAAAAGCATCTGGATCTGTTGCCGGAAAAAAAGCGGATGCACTGGATCGAGATGATTCTGGAAAGCAAAATAGCAGATGCGCTGACTTACAAAAAAGAGTTGGAAAGCGATCTGATTGAATATATAAAGGATGGAAAAATGGATCATTTTCTGTCTTATGCATTATTGACGGAAATAGTGAAGCAGAACCCATGCAGGGAAGTATATGCTTTTGCGGTGATGCAGGGATTATACGGCAGTTATAATGGGCGTATGAGTGCGAATATTTTAAAAATGTGCATGGAAAAACAGTTTGAACAGAGAGAACTGATCGCAGTGATCCGTTCCATGAATCCATATAAAAGGGATGCAGAAGAGCTGCAGGTGCGGATAACGGAGAACTTTTCCTATCGTATGAACAAAACGTTTCCGGAAGAAAAAGAACTTTTGAAAAAAGCAATCCGGGAATTTAAGCTGCTTGATGCGGAGTATGCGGTACGGTATGCAGAATTTCTTGTGGAGCCTGTTTATGAAAATTATTTTGCAGCCAGGGAATGCCAAAAAAGCCAGCCGGAGTATATCCGGACGGAGTGTGAGAAAATCTGGGGCTTGCTATGGAAACCACTGCCGGAAAGTGAAGAACAGTTTGAGGATGTGATGCGGAAACATCAGGAGGCAGAGCAACAGATCAGGCAGAACGAACCAGCAGAATTTTTAAAACAGGAAATGCAGATGGGACTCTCCTATTCGGCATGCTGTTTCCCGATGGTATATGATGAATTACTGGAAAAAGGACCGATACCGGTGTCGAAGATGGAATGTCTTGGAACGAATTTCTTCAAGTCATATCTGTTTGCAGCCTATGTGCAGTTAAACAGTACAGGAGAATATAGTGGATTTGGGGAAGAGACCATACAGAATTATCTTCTTACTGTGAAAGAAATGAAACGAAGAAATATAGATTACATGTATAAACCGGAAATGTTAATGATACTCTGGTTATCTCAGGCAAAAGAAGAAGCTTTTGAGACGGTTTTGGATTTTAAAGAGGAAGAAGTGATCCAATACTGGAATGGAATCCAGAAACATGATTCGGTTTTTCCGTGGCTGACGGAAGAAATTAGAGAAAAAATCGTGGCAATCATCGTAGAGCATGTACTGAAACATGAAGAGGAAGATCATTATTATATGCTGATCCCGTTTGTCCTGACAAAAGGCTGCCGGTTGAAAAACAGTATTTCCAAGGTGCAGCTGGAACGTCTGAGAGAAAGAAAGTGGGAACTGGAACAAAATCAGCTCACAGAGCTGTTATTAGAAATCTGCCTGTCGGATTCAGATGAATGGAGAGAAAAGACAGAAGAACTGTTTGCAGTCATTAAAACGGTAAAGCAGAAAGGTATGGCGTATGACGCCTGCTTTCGCATGATCTGGTGTGCTGCACTTGAACGGAAGGAAACATTATTCGTGCAACTCTATCTGCAATTACAGTCGGAAAAATTTGATGGTGCAGAACGGATCCGAAAGAAAATATTAAAGGAGCTTGAGCAAATAAAGCAGTTTAGATAGTATTTGAGAGAACTTTTTGGTACCTTGATTGGTAATGAGATTGCTGCCGTAAGCGCAGGCATGACAGTAGTGCAGGAATTTGAGGCAGAGATGGAGAAAATGAAAAGATAGATTTTAGGTACAGGGCTTCTTTATTAGAAGCCCTGTGTTAGCATGTAATAAACTATAAATGAAATCTGCCAATCTATTTATGACTATCAGGAGTAATGCCTGATAATGCCTTTGCATAAGTGGTAAGACGTGCTAATTGTTCAGCATTTAAGTTTTGGCATGTTTCAATGAGAAAAAATAGCGAAGGGGATTCGCCTTGATCAACGATTAATCTATGTGGAGCTGAATCTGTAGACTTTCCAATAAGATAATCTGTAGATGTTGAAAAAACTTCTGCCATTTTAGCAATAATCTGTATAGAAGGATTGCGGGAACCGGCTTCGTACCGTAAATAGGAAGGTTGGGAAATCTGTATTCTTTTAGCGGCTTCTTGTTTGGTTATTCCGAGTTTGAGTCGGCATTCTTTTAATCGGTCTTTATCTAAGATATCCATCATTTTTACTGTTTCTCCTACTATTATTGAAATTTTGATATTTATATTTTAACATAATCTGCTTGACAATGCCATTGGTATATGATAAATATAATATACCAATGGTATATAAAAAAAGGGGGGGAGAAAGATTATGTCAAAAGCAGAAATTGGAAAATTGATTGACAGTAAAAAATTTAGCAAGACAATGCATTGTTATGGAGATGATAAGCTTGAAAATATTATAAAGGAAATATATTTTGATGGTATGCGGACCGGGTATGATTTGGCAAAATTTAGATTGGAGTTGATCGACAGCATGCCATTTAGAGGAGCAGATCAATATTGGAATGACAATATGGAAAATATCAGAAGTATTCTGGATTTGTGTAAACAGTACGAAGAGAGTGAATAAAATGTGTGAAATATGTGAAGTTATAAATAGTGCGGGTGAATCGAAGCCTCTTGTTTGGAATATGCTATTTTGTAAAATATACAAATAAAAAACACAGACAAGATAAAGCTATGCAGCTTTAATTATTATAAAGAAAATTCAGACTGGAAATGATGGTGACATTTGATATAGCATCGGTCAGAAATTATTTTACTTACGAGGAGGAGCATAAATGGGGTTAGAAAATGTGGTAACAAAGGAATATATGCGGGAGAACACAGTGTTTGCAGATGCATTTAATTACCTGATTTATGATGGGAGAGCAGTTCTTGATCCGGAAAAATTACATGAAATGGATGCAACAGAGCTTGCAGTTTTGGATCATTTGCAGGATAATGGAAAAAAGAAAGATTTGTCAGGTGTTGAGAAGCAGCGGGATGTTTTGAAGTCGGCAGTGATCAAGGAAGATGACAAAGCAGCATATGTCATACTGGGTATTGAAAATCAGACAGATATCCATTATGCAATGCCAGTCCGGAATATGATTTACGATGCACTCCAATATGGCAGGCAGGTGACGGACATCAGTGCGAAGCACCGCACAAATAAGCAGGATTCCAAAGATGCCAGCAAGGCAGAATATCTTTCCGGATTTTATAAAGAGGATAAGCTCCTGCCTGTGATCACGATGGTGATCCATTTTGGTGCAGATGAATGGGATGGACCGCTTTCGATTCATGATATGATGAAGACGAAGGATGAGACGATTCTAAGTTTTGTTCAGAATTATCAGATCCATCTGATCGATCCGGCGAAGATGGGGCAGAGAGATCTGGAGAAGCTGTCCAGCAGTTTGCGGGAAGTGCTAGGATATATTAAGTATTCCAAGGACAAAGACCAATTACTGAAATTTATAGATAATAATCCAAGAATGCGAATGGAAGCGGGTGCTGCGAAAGTGATTCAGGCAGTGACTAATACGAAGATAGAGATACCAGAGAATGCGGAGGTGGTTGATGTGTGTAAGGCAGTGGAAGACTTGATGGAAGATAGCAGAGAAGAAGGAATAAAGAGAGGCAGGGAAGAAGGCAGAGAAGAAGGTAGACAAGAGGGCCGAGAAGAAGGCCGCAAACAAGGTCAGATAGAAACTTTAGCAGGTCTGGTGCTGGATGGCAAGTTGGATATTAAGATCGCTGCCGCAAGCGCAGGCATGACAGAGCAGGAATTTGAGACAGAGATGGAGAAAATGAAAAGATAGATTTTGAGTACAGGGCTTCCTTTTATGGAAGTCCTGTGTTAGCATGAAATAAATTACAAAAGAAATTAAAAACAAGTGTTGAAAGCCAGTTCAAAAACAGCATTATCAATTGATTGACATTGGTATTTGGGGCATTACTGCTTTGGAGAATAGATGAAATAGATGAGAAGGAGGAGCATATGAAGACGTATTTAGGCAACGGAATGGTCAATGAATATCCCGATTTTATAGATAATGCTAGTGTCGGTTTTTTTATACAGGAAACGGAAGGACAGTATATTACTGATAAGTATATATATCCAGATGATTCAATTAAATATGAGTTGGATAATCAGTTAGTAGATTTGTATGATTTGTTTAGAGACTTTCTTTTTGAGAATACAGATCAGTATTATAGGGAAGTAGCATCTTTGCCAATTTGGGTTCAGCGGGCAGGACAGGATTCAGACTGTGCTATCAGCTCAGATATGTTTAGTGAATGGATGAAAAAAGCCAATATTCCGAACTTATACAAACATTTATATCTGGTTGATTGTCAATTTTTGATTGGAACTGTTCAAAATTTATTGTCAGCAATTGAAGATGCTTTTATTAATTATTATAAAACAATATCTGAATTTAAATTAGATGACCGTTATAAGGATTTAACGGATCGTAACGGAACAATAATGCTAATGTCACCTGTTGCTACTAGAGCGTCTGCTTACGTGGAAACATATTTTACAAAAGCATATTCAGTTTTGGATATAATGTGTAAAATTTGTTATGAAATACAATATAGGCGAACAGATTTTGAATCATATGAAAAATTAAAAAGCGCGGAGGTGCTGTGGGGTAAGAGAAAGAAGCTACTGATTAATGAAACGATGAACACCATTTTTGAAAAATGTGATTTTATTAGCCAGATAGAGGCTATTCGAAATGAAATAGTACATAATGGAACATGGGAACTGAATCCGAAGATTTTTATACGTTTAAAAAATTATGAAGAAGTAGAAAGATTTATGTTGTTTCCTGATATGGAGCAGGGGCATTTGGCAACTGTGAAAAATAGAAAGCATTTCTTTTTTGGAGATGTAAAGATAAATGATATTTTGCCTGAAATACACTTAGAGTTTAAGCGCAGAATGTTAAACACGTTAAGGGAAATTAAGTGTGTATATGGTACTGGATGGCAAGTTGGATATTAAGATCGCTGCCGCAAGCGCAGGCATGACAGTGCAGGAATTTGAGTCAGAGATGGAGAAAATGAAAAGGTAGATTTTGGGTACAGGGCTTCTTTGGATAGAAGCCCTGTGTTAGTATAGATTGCTATTATGTGGTCAAGACGGTATAATGTGCACATGCAAATACATAATGTTGGGAAGAATAGTACGATTGATAATCATAAAATATTGAGAAAAGGGTGCATTGTAAGAATGAAGATGACGACCAACCATTTGATTTTAGATTTTTCACATGTATATTGTGATGAGAAGATACAAAAGAACGATAAAGTTCATTGGCTGGATTGCTCTGATATTGCAGAATGTGATCTATATTGTTCCAGGCATGCAGAAGAAGAAATCAGGGCAAGAATTGAACCGTATGGAATTCGTGGAATTCATTTTCTGGATTCGGGAAATTATCACTATGTGACAGGAATCATGACGGAGCAGATCAAACAGGAGTTTTCACTGATATTGTTTGACCACCATACAGATATGCAAAAACCGATGATTGAAGACATGACAAGCTGTGGCGACTGGGCAGGAAAAGTATTAAAAACAAATCCATGGTTACAACAGATGATCCTGATCGGACCGCAGGAGAAAGATATCCAGCAGATTTACAGTGAAAAAGAAGGGCTTGTGACTTGCACAGAACTACGGGAAAAGCTGATTACTTTTTCGGCAGAAGAAATCCAAAGCGGAGAGGATGAAAGAAAAATTTCAAAGATAAAAAAGAATTTTCCGGTCTATATTTCCATCGACAAGGACATATTGGATGAAGCATATTCAGAGACAAATTGGAGTCAGGGAAAAATGACATTGCCTGTGTTGGAACAATTACTGATGCCATTCTTGAAGAATGGAAATATTTTAGGCATTGATATTTGCGGGGAATGCCAGCAGGGAATTCCTTTGCCACAGTATTTGGAGGCAGAGAAAGTGAATGGAGAGACAAATAAAGAATTATTTGATTTTCTGATACATTATTCATGTAAATAAAAAAGGGATGCACAGCAGCGGGCTGGCACGGATAGATTTAGAAAATGAAAAGGAAGTTATAAATGGATATTTACCAAATTTTGAGAACATATAATAATAGATGGTCAATTAATGAAATAGTGGCTTTCGCAGGAGTATTTGCACTGGTATGTATAGGGATGGCAGTGTGTGTACGCAGAAAGAAATTGAATATCATACAGGCGGGAGCCGTTTTAATATTAGTGGGATTTTTGGCGATCGTATTTGAAGCGACTGTATTTACAAGAATAAAAACGGTTCGCAAGTATGAATTAGCACCATTTTGGTCATGGAGATCAATTATTCGTTACCATGACCGGACATTATTAAAAGAGAATTTACTGAACTGTGTTTTATTGTTCCCGGTAGGCGTACTGCTTCCGATCATTGCAGATCGCAAGATAAAGTGGTCTCATGCGCTTTTTATCGGCGTTTTAATATCAGCAATGATCGAGTTTAGTCAGTTGATTTTGATGCGCGGCTTATTTGAGTGGGATGACATGCTCCATAATGGATTAGGCTGTATGATCGGGTGTATGATGATGAACTATATAATAAACATATGGAAAGAAAATGAATGAAAAGATATCTTTTTATCTTAAGAGATATGTAGTATACTTAAAAATATGAAAAGATAATGGGGATAGTAAGACCATGATGATAAGAAAACGCCCTGATTATCGGAACGCATAGAACTGCAATATCAAAAGAAAGGAAGTCATGATAATTAACTGTCTAATTATCATACAAGATTGTAATGTATAATTTATTTTCATTATTTTTATCCCAGGCATATAAGGATTGCTGGGATGATTATCAGAGAGCCAAGAAGAATAACAACTTTCCAAAATGGGATTATGTTATTTTGACAGCATCGAATGAGCAGCAGGCAGAAGGTTTTAATAAACAGATGATGGCGCGAAAAGACTATTTGCCATCTTCTACAAAGTTTGTAGCAATTCCTGACCGCGGTGGAAAGCGTGTTGGCTCAGGTGGAGCTACTTTAGAAGTCGTAAAATATCTGAAAGAGCAGGAGGGCTCGTTCGAGGGACTTCGTGTTCTTGTAATCCATTCCGGCGGGGACAGTAAGCGTGTTCCGCAGTATTCGGCACTTGGAAAACTGTTTTCACCGGTTCCGCATGAATTGCCGGATGGAAGATCATCCACGTTATTTGATGAATTTATGATCAGTATGAGTTCTGTTCCGTCCAGGATCAGAGAAGGCATGGTACTTCTTTCCGGGGATGTATTGTTGTTATTTAATCCATTGCAGATTGATTATAATAACACCGGTGCAGCAGCCATTTCATTTAAAGAACATGTGAATACCGGAAAGAATCATGGGGTATATCTGAATGGTGAAAATGGCGAGGTGAAGTGCTGTCTTCAGAAGAAATCAGTAGAAACACTCCGGGAGGTTGGAGCTGTCAACGAGCAGGACTGTGTTGATATTGATACCGGCGCTATTATTTTCTCAACAGAGATGCTAAATGCGTTATATTCCCTGATCGATACCGATGAGCTATATGATGCACATGTCAATGAACAGACACGACTTTCCCTGTATGCGGACTTTTTATATCCGTTGGCAACGGATTCTACATTAGAACAGTTTTATCTGGAAAAACCGGAAGGCTCATTTTGTCCGGAATTAACAGCTGCAAGGGAAAAAGTATGGAATGCGCTCAGACCGTTCCGCATGAAGCTGCTGCGTCTGGCTCCGGCGAAGTTTATCCATTTTGGAACCAGCAAGGAAATTTTAAAGCTTATGAACGGCGGCGTGGAGGAATATAAGGGCTTAGGCTGGAACAAGATCGTAGGAAGCAGCATTAACAAAGATGTTGCAGGATACAATAGCGTATTGGGGACCTCTGCCAGGATCGGTGACAATTGTTATCTGGAGGTGTCTTATGTACACGGCGAAGCAACGATAGGAAGTAATGTGATCCTTTCCTATATTGATGTGCATGAAGAAACGGTACCGGATAATGTCATACTTCATGGCTTAAAAGAAAGAAACGGAACCTTTGTTGTCCGTATCTGGGGAACAGATGATAATCCAAAGGAAAACCGGCTGTTTGGATATGATCTGGAAGAAATAGAAAAACGCATAGGTGTAAAGCTGTGGGATGATGAAAACCACACGCTTTGGACTGCAAATCTTTATTCAGAGGCAGGCAGTATCAGGGAAGCGTTGAAGGGTGCGCTGCACTTATATGATATCGTGACCGGAGCCTGTGAATGTGATGAAGCATGGAAAAATACAACGAAGAAATCACTCTGCTCTGGCTTTAATGCAGCAGATCCGGATGCAATCATTGCATGGAACAAGCGAATGGAGGATCTTGTTCAGATGGATGAGATCTCAAAAGCAATAAGAAATAAAGTGCCTGCATCAAAATTAAAACAGCTGCCGCCATTAACGAAGATACAGAAAGAATGGCTGGAGAGATATTTAGAATCCGGAAGTTTCCAAAAGATGCGCATGCATTATTATCTGGGAACTGTTTTGGGGGAAGAAAGTGAGATACAGGCATGCTTTGATACAATCTCTTCCTCAATCCTGGCTGCAACCATGGATAATTTAAGATATAA
Source organism: uncultured Roseburia sp. (assembly GCA_934358955.1). Taxonomy (GTDB): domain Bacteria; phylum Bacillota; class Clostridia; order Lachnospirales; family Lachnospiraceae; genus Roseburia. The sequence goes on from CAKRLC010000029.1 coordinate 13,861, forward strand.
TGAAAACGCAAAGATCGTGACAGACAGACACAGGGTCAATTTACCTCTTCGTGTGAACTGGGGAGGCGGATGGAGTGATACACCGCCATATTGCAATGAAAATGGCGGAACCGTATTGAACTGTGCCATTATGCTCAACGGTGAGAAACCGGTAGAGGTAACCATGGTAAAGATCCCGGAAAAGAAGATTGTTTTTGACAGCCGTGATATGGATGTACATGGTGAATTTGAAGAGATCGAAGAGCTGCAGTCTACAGGGGATCCGTTTGATCCATTTGCATTGCAGAAAGCATGTTTACTTGCCTGCGGTATTATTCCAAAAGAAGGGCATAACCTGTCAGAGATTTTAGATCGTCTCGGCGGTGGCTTTGAAATGCATTCTGAGGTTACGAATGTGCCAAAAGGATCCGGTCTTGGTACATCTTCTATCCTGTCAGCAGCGTGCGTAAAGGCAGTATTTGAATTTATGGGAATTGAATATACAGAAGAGGATATTTATTCCCATGCACTTGCAATGGAACAGATCATGTCAACCGGTGGAGGATGGCAGGATCAGGTAGGCGGTGTCACACCTGGATTAAAGTACATTACAACCATGCCTGGAATTAAACAGAATATCAAAGTGACTCATGTAGAGATCCCGGAAGAAGCCAGAAGAGAACTGGATGAACGGTTTGTATTGATTTATACAGGGCAGAGACGACTTGCAAGAAATTTACTTCGTGATGTCGTAGGCCGCTATGTGGGAAATGAACCGGACAGTCTCTATTCTTTGGAAGAGATCCAGAAAATAGCAGTATTAATGCGTTTTGAATTAGAGCGCGGTAATGTAGATGGATTTGCGAAGCTTTTGGACAGACACTGGGAGTTGAGCAAAATGGTAGATGCAGGCAGCAGTAATACACTGATCGACCAGATTTTTGCAAGTATCGAAGACCTGATCGATGGAAGGCTTGTCTGTGGTGCCGGAGGCGGAGGATTCCTTCAGGTTGTATTGAAGAAAGGAATTAAGAAATCTGAAGTAGAAGACCGGCTGAAATCAGTATTTATGGACAGCCTGGTCGGCGTGGCGGACTGTCAGCTGGTTTGGTAACTTAATATGGAGGCATAAGAAGAATGAAAGCAAAAAACGTAATTTTACAGGGAAAAACAATTTTAGTAACAGGAGCTGCCGGATTTATCGGCAGCAATCTTGTGTTAGAATTATTAAGAACACAGTCACCGGTCCATGTGATCGGCATTGACAATATGAATGATTATTATGATGTTTCGATTAAGGAATATCGTTTGGAACAGATTGAGAAGCTTGCAAAGGAACATGAGGAATCTTCCTGGAAGTTTATAAAAGGTTCCATTGCGGATAAGGCACTGATCGATTCTGTTTTCGCTGAATATAAACCGGCAGTTGTTGTAAATCTGGCTGCACAGGCAGGTGTCCGCTATTCGATCACCAATCCGGATGTGTATATCGAATCCAATCTGATTGGTTTTTATAATATTTTAGAGGCATGCCGCCATTCCTATGATGGTGGGCAGACAGGTGTAGAGCATCTTGTTTATGCATCCTCATCTTCTGTTTACGGCTCCAATAAGAAGGTGCCATATTCAACCGATGACAAGGTGGATAATCCGGTTTCCCTTTATGCAGCGACAAAGAAGTCAAATGAGCTGATGGCACATGCCTACAGCAAGCTTTATAATATCCCGTCTACCGGACTTCGCTTCTTTACGGTATATGGACCGGCAGGAAGACCGGATATGGCTTATTTTGGATTTACGAATAAGCTGTTAAAGGGTGATACGATCCAGATTTTTAATTATGGAAATTGTAAACGTGATTTTACGTTTGTAGATGATATTGTAGAAGGCGTAAAACGTGTCATGCAGGCTGCACCGGAGAAGAAGGTGGGTGAGGATGGATTGCCATTGCCACCATACGCAGTTTATAATATCGGAAATAACCAGCCGGAAAATCTGCTTGATTTTGTAGATATTTTACAGCAGGAGCTGATCCGCGCAGGGGTATTGCCGGAAGATTATGATTTTGAAGCACATAAAAAGTTAGTTCCGATGCAGCCGGGAGACGTTCCGGTAACTTATGCAGATACCAGTGCCTTAGAGGCAGATTTTGGATTTAAACCGAACACAAGCTTACGCGATGGTCTTCGGAAGTTTGCAGAGTGGTACAAAGTATTTTATGAAGTATAACCGGAAGAAAAAGGTTATTTCTTTTTTACACTGTATCCGAAGGAGCCAAGTTTTTTCCCAAGCAGAAAGTATTCACCGTGGGAATAGGTAACAAGACCGCTCTCGTTCAGTTCGAATTTTCCGGTTTCGTTCAGTAATGCGTCATCGATCGTGACACCAACAACATCTGCAAGGATCATGGAGTGACTGCCAAGTGGCTTGATCTCGCGTACCTTGCATTCGATGTTGACCGGACTTTCAGCAATGCCCGGAGCATGGATATGCGTAGATGGGAGAGGTGTCAGATGCATTTCCTGAAATTTATCGACGTCCCGTCCGGAGCGGACACCGCAGTAATCCGTTGCTTTTACAAGCGCTTCTGTGGTCAGGTTGATCACAAATTCGCCGGATTCTTCGATCAGATGATAAGAATAGCGTTCCGGGCGTACGGAGATGGATACCATCGGTGGATTTGTACATACCGTTCCAGCCCAGGCAATCGTGATGATATTTGGTTTTCCTTCCAGCTCTGGCTTTTCACAGAGTGAATCTTTCCCGGTAAGACTCTGGCAGCTGACCATGACGGCCGGGAGAGGATAGAGCATATTTCCTGGTTTCCAACATTGTTTTGCCATTTTTTAATTCCTCGTCTTTCTTATATTTATTATTGTTATGATTATATGTAAAATTCGGGTGTCGAAGTTCTGCTTCATAAATTTTATTAGGCGATTGCAAAAAAGAAATATTTCAGGTTTCTCCTTGTGCAATGAAGATGAGACTCATGAATCGTGGAAGCTTTTGCTGAACACGATTCATGTTTTCAGAGGCTCATCGGAATGTTTGCACAATGAAACCTGGAATATTTCTTTTTTTGCAATTTGATATCATAAGTTAAAATGCAGATTTCCTGACACCCGAATTTTATAGGATTAATTATTTCAGGAGAATATCCATCAGATAGGCATAAACATCTTCGTTCTGTCTTTTCCAGTTATTACAGATCGCTTCTGCCTGCGCGCGGTTTTTGACGCTGAGTGTCAGGTCAATCAGATTTGTATTATGCTCCCGGTATTGGCAGCGTACAGCATAATCCTGATTTGGAGTTTTGTAATAGTCAGCCAGAATGGAATTGTCATTTCGAAGCTGAAGCTTATTTTTGTCTAAAAACGCCATCGTATCCCGTTCAATGGCATCCGAAATCTTATCTTTAAAAAATTCCAGAGTTTCTTTACCGGCAGCAGTGATCGTATATTGTGTATTGCTGTGTGTGGATTCTGCATGGATGAGATCGGCATCGACCAGATCGCTGATCACCTGCTGAACACGGAAGTAATCGGTGTAGTCCTGCTCCAGGAAAAAATTTGAAATCTGTGTATTGGTCAATGGAAAATCAACTTTGTCTAACATATTTAATATGGTCAGTTTATAAATAGTAAATGGTTCTGCCATAAAGATACACCTCTTTCTTATGGATAGATTCCGTCAATGTGGTCAATGAAGATGCATCGACGGTATGGCTTTGCTGCTGAAAATGACCGGAGCTCCGGCTATGAAAAAAGAGTTTCGGATTCCTGCTTTGAATAATATTTTCCCTGCCAGGTATCACGTTCGCGGAAACGCTTCTGGATCGTATTTAAAACCCGTTTTTTATCGGTACTCCAGGTTGGCGCGATCAGAAGGGAACGTGGTCCATCACCGGTGATACGGTGGATGACCATATCAGGCGGGAGCTGTTCCATGCAGGTTACGACAAAATCACAGTATTCCTCGAGGGAAAAGACCGGAAAAGGATGCTCTTCGTAGAGTGCTGCCAGGTCGGTATGCTTTAATATATGAAGAAGCTGTAATTTGATGCCGGAAACAGGGAGCGCTGCGACGCGCGCGACAGATTGTAGCATCATATCTTCCGTCTCACCGGGCAGTCCTAAGATCAGATGCGTGATCACGGGAATTCCATGGGAGTGCAGGGCATGCACAGCTGCTTCATATTGCGCACAGGTAAAGCCGCTTCGGATCAGCTGGAGCGTGGAATCATGGATCGACTGCAGTCCGAGCTCGATCCAGACCGGCTTGATCTGATTTAACTCAGATAATAACGTAAGCACTTCCTCCGGAAGGCAGTCGCAACGTGTCGCAACAGACAGTGCAACGATGTCCGGATGAAAAAGCGCCTCTGTAAAGATCTGGCGGAGGTAAGAAACCGGCGCATAAGTGTTCGTGTATGCCTGAAAATAAGCAATGAATTTCCGGCAGTTGCTTTTCGCCTGGATCCTTGTTTTGGCAGCTTCTATCTGGTCTGTTATAGAAAGGGAAGGGGATGCTGCAAAATCACCGCTTCCACCTGCACTGCAGAAAATGCAGCCTCTTGAATCTAAGGTTCCATCCCGGTTCGGGCAGGTCATACCGCCGTTTAAAGACAGGCGGTAGACTTTTTCACCGAAGGTCTGTTTTAAATACTGATCGAGAGAATAATATCTTTTTTCATGATTAAAATAAGGATTTGTGTTCATATTTATTAGCGGACAATGTGTGCTTTTACAGCCTCACTTACGACTTCGGCAACGCGTGGATCGAAAGCTTCCGGCATGATAAATTCATCATTCAGCTCTTCGTCAGAAACGAGATTAGCAAGTGCATTTGCAGCAGCTAACTTCATTTCCTCTGTGATCTGAGTTGCGCGTCCTTCTAAGGCACCTTTGAAGATTCCAGGGAAAGCAATGACGTTGTTTACCTGGTTCGGGAAATCGCTCCGACCGGTACCAACGACTCTTGCGCCGGCAGCCTTTGCAACGTCCGGCATGATCTCAGGAACCGGATTGGCCATTGCAAAAAGAATGGAGTCTTTATTCATGGAAGCTACCATCTCAGGAGTGACGATATTTGGGGCAGAAACGCCGACAAAAATATCAGCACCATTTAATGCATCAGCAAGTGTTCCGGAAGCATTGGAGAGATTCGTTACTTCGGTCATTTTCTTCTGCATCCAGTTTAAATCCGGATAATCTTTTCCGATGATTCCGTGACGGTCGCACATAGTCACATGCTTAAATCCATAAGTGAGCAGGAGCTTTGTGATGGCAACACCGGCAGAGCCAGCGCCGTTTACAACAACTTTGCAGTCTTCTTTATGTTTTCCGGTCACACGCAGACCGTTGATAATGCCGGCAAGTACAACGATCGCAGTTCCGTGCTGGTCATCATGAAAAACAGGGATATCTAACATCTCTTTTAAACGTTCCTCGATTTCAAAGCAACGTGGTGCGGAGATGTCTTCTAAGTTGATGCCACCGAAAGCAGGAGCGATATTTTTGATCGTGGAAATAATTTCCTCGGTATCCTGTGTATCGAGGCAGATCGGAACAGCGTTCACATCCCCGAACTCTTTGAAGAGGACACATTTTCCTTCCATAACCGGCATAGCAGCGTATGGTCCGATATTTCCAAGTCCGAGAACGGCACTTCCGTCAGAGATAACAGCAACGGTATTGGCTTTCATTGTATAAGTATAAGCAGCTTCTTTGTCATCAGCGATGACCTTACATGGCTCAGCAACACCAGGAGTGTACGCGATCGCAAGATCCTCCCTGGAATTTACCTTTGATTTTGCAGTTGTTTCTAATTTTCCGTTCCATTCCTGATGCATGGCAAGGGCTTTTTCTTTTACATCCATGTTGATAGATTCTCCTTTATTATTTATATGATTTTACGTTATTTTTGGATTCAGATGTCGAAAGGTCTGCACTTAAGTTTATGCTGGCAGCTTGCACAAAAAAATATTCCAAGTTTCATTGTGCAAAACATTCCGATAAGCCTCTGAAAGCGTGAAGCGTGTTCAGAAGTGGCTTCCACGCTTCATAAATTTCTTAATTACACTCGCATCCATGATAACATTTCATTTTTTATTAATCAAGGAAATTAAGTGTTCCTTTTTCGGAAAAACTGGTGTATAATGAAGCATATTCATAAGAATTAAGCATTTGTCATGTATTCGTTTTGTCAAGTCAGACAGGGAATCCCGGTTATTGGATGAATAAAGGAGTAATTGAATGAGAGCAAAATATGAGAGCTTGTCAGTAGCAGTTCTGAAGGATCTTGCAAAAAGCAGGGGCATTAAGAGCATTTCTACGATGAAGAAGAATGAACTGATAGAGGCTATGCTGGCAGTGGATGCCAGAGAGGAGCAGAACAGACAGGAAAGCAGTGCGAAGCAGGATGATTCTGCAGAGAAACCGCGGGAAAGAGTCGTGCGCGTAAGGGATGACCGCAGAAGAACCGCGGATGCGACAGAAGCCAGGGAGTATTCCGGGGAGAACGGAAAAGAAAATAGTAAAGAAAATACAAATACAAGAGAAAACACAAAAGAATATACAAAAGAAGAAGGTACGGTAGAGGATTCTTTTAAAACGCTCGACAGCGGTGTTACTGCGAACGGGATCTTAGAGGTGATGCCGGATGGCTATGGTTTTATCCGTTGCGAGAATTATATGCCGGGTGAGAATGATGTGTATGTTTCCCCATCACAGATCCGCAAATTCAATCTGAAGACTGGAGATATTATCTGCGGTAATACAAGAGTGAAGACGCAGCAGGAAAAGTTTTCGGCATTATTATATGTGACATCGATCAATGGATATCATCCAAGCGTTGCGCAGCACAGAAAGAATTTTGAGGATATGACGCCGATCTTCCCAAATGAGAGGATCCGCCTGGAACGTCCGGGAAGCAGTGTGGCAATGCGTATTGTAGATCTTGTTTCTCCAATCGGAAAAGGACAGCGTGGTATGATCGTATCCCCGCCCAAGGCAGGTAAGACAACGCTGTTAAAAGAGATTGCAAAGTCTGTGACAGCAACGCATCCGGAGATGCATCTGATCATTTTATTGATTGACGAGCGTCCGGAGGAAGTAACTGATATTAAGGAAGCAATTGAAGGAAAGAATGTGGAGGTTATCTACTCTACGTTTGATGAGCTTCCGGAACACCACAAGAGAGTGTCCGAGATGGTGATCGAGCGAGCAAAGCGTCTGGTAGAGCACAAGAAAGACGTCATGATCCTGTTAGACAGTATTACGCGTCTGGCAAGGGCATATAACCTTACAGTTCCACCAAGTGGAAGAACGCTTTCCGGAGGTCTTGATCCGGCTGCGCTTCACATGCCAAAGAGGTTTTTTGGTGCTGCGAGAAATATGCGCGAGGGAGGAAGCCTGACAATTCTTGCGACCGCACTTGTAGACACCGGAAGTAAGATGGATGATGTTGTATTCGAGGAATTTAAGGGAACCGGTAATATGGAGCTTGTGCTTGACCGGAAGCTTTCTGAGAAGAGGGTATTCCCTGCGATCGACATTGTAAAATCAGGAACAAGACGAGAAGACCTGTTGTTAGACAGAGAGGAGCTTGAAGCAGTTGAGATCATGCGTAAGGCTTATAATGGCATGCGCGCAGACGAAGCGGTTGAGAATATCCTGAATATGTTTGCGCGGACGAAGAACAATAAAGAATATATCAATATGGTAAAGAAAAACCGTATTATATAGCAAAGCAAAAACTTAAAATGAGTCTGCGAATCGTTACTGGAGCGAGGTACGAGTGAACAGTAACGTTCAGAACAAAATTTTGCAAAAAAATAATAAAAATATCTTGATTTGCGTAGTATGCTATGCTATACTGTAAAAGCTGTTTATCGGGATAAAGAATCTGCATAACAGATTCTGGACAGTTTTTGAAATCGTGTATATTCTTGCATTAAGTGCCATATGCGGATCGGGCATACGGGCATAAAGAATATAGAACAAGCGTAACTTTCAATAATAACGATAAGAATAAAAGAGGTGAAAATCATGAGAGAAGGAATCCATCCAGATTATTATCAGGCAACTGTTACTTGCAACTGCGGAAACACATTTGTTACAGGATCTACAAAGGAAGATATCCACGTAGAAATCTGTTCTAAATGCCATCCATTCTACACAGGACAGCAGAAAGCTAACAGAACTGATGGACGTATTGATAAGTTCAACAAGAAATACGGTATCAACAAATAAAAAAGTGTGGTTACAGATAAGGTTGAGGTTATTAAATCTCAACCTTTTTTTGGAACAATGGATCGAGGATTTTGAATGAGATATTCAGGAATTGGCGGACAGGCTGTCATGGAAGGCGTTATGATGAAGAACAGGGACGAATACGCCGTCGCAGTAAGAAAGCCTGACCATGAGATTGTTGTAGAGGTTTCAGAGTATACCGGAATCATTAAGAATAAGAAAATAAAGAATATACCGATTTTAAGAGGCGTGTTCAATTTTATAGAGTCACTGGTCCTTGGAATGAAGACACTGACATTTTCGGCATCGTTTTTTGAAGAAGAAGAGAAAGACGACCGGAAAAAACAGCTGCCTGCAGAAGAACAGGAACGGTTAGACAAAAAAGAAAAAAAGAAAGAAGATGCGATGTTAGGCGGAACGGTTGCATTATCGATCGTTCTGGCAGTAGTGATTTTTATGCTGCTTCCTTATTATATTTCTGCACTGTTTCAGAAGGTGATCCAGACGCGGTGGGTGATCGCATTGTTAGAGGGTGTGATCCGTCTTGCGATTTTTATTGGTTATGTAGGCCTGATCTCACTGATGGAGGATATCCGCCGTGTATATATGTATCATGGCGCAGAGCATAAATGCATCAACTGCATTGAACATGGAATGGATCTGACCGTTGAGAATGTCAGAAAGAGCTCAAGACTGCATAAACGCTGCGGAACAAGCTTCCTTTTGATCGTAATGCTGATCAGTATTATTTTTTTCATGTTTATCAGAGTGGATTCTCCACTTTTGAAAGTAGTTGTAAGAATACTGCTTGTGCCGGTGATCGCCGGTGTATCATATGAGTTTATCCGACTGGCAGGCAGAAGCGACAATGCGGTGGTGAACCTGCTCAGTAAGCCGGGACTGTGGCTGCAGAGGCTGACAACAAAGGAACCGGATGATGATATGATAGAGGTCGGGATCGCTTCCGTGGAGGCGGTTTTTGACTGGAGAACGTATGTGGAAGAGGTCCGTAAGGAAGAAGGACTGCATGCAGAGGAAGTGATATTGGCAAAGAAGGACGTGATTTAGAGATGACTTACCGTGAAGCAGTAACCAGAGGGGAAGAAGACCTGAAAAAAGTCGGGATCACCGAGGCAAAGAACGATGCCTGGCTCCTGATGGAGACGGTATGCCGGATCAGCCGCCAGTTTTATTATATGCACATGGAAGAGGATGTTTCCGAGGATCTTCTGAAAGAATATGAGCTTGCCATACGCAAGCGGGCGGAGCATATCCCGCTGCAGTATATTGTCGGTGAAACAGAATTTATGGGACTGAGATTTAAGGTGAATTCCAATGTCCTGATCCCAAGACCGGATACAGAGACGCTGGTGGAAGAGGCCTTAAAAGTGGTTCGTCCGGGAATGAAGGTTCTGGATATGTGTACCGGATCCGGCTGTATTATTGTCAGCATTGTGCATAATATACCGGATGTGAAGGGATATGCGGCAGATATATCCAAGCAGGCGCTCAATGTTGCAAAGGAAAATGCAAAGCTAAATGAAGTGCCGGTTCTTTTTGAACGAAGTGATCTTTTTGAACATATAACAGACACTTATGATGTGATCGTATCGAACCCGCCATACATCCGCACAGACGTGATACCTGAGCTGATGCCGGAGGTACAGTGTTTTGAGCCGATCGAGGCACTTGATGGAAAAGAAGACGGGCTTTTCTTTTACCGTAAGATGACAGCCGAGGCTGCAAAGTATCTGAATCCGGAAGGCAGGCTGCTTTTTGAGATTGGATATGATCAGGGAGAAGCGGTTTCTCAGATGATGCGTGAGGCCGGATTTTCTGAGGTGCGTGTCATAAAGGATCTGGCTGGAAATGACCGTGTTGTGACCGGAATGTTGTAAGACATGAGGGTTATTTTCAAGCCATGGAATGGCGTTTTATGATGTTGGGAATTTACCATAAGGATGTATATTCAGGCGAAAAAGATAGTTGTGGTCGAATTTAATTAGTAGATAGAAATGAGGAAAAGATATGTTTGATAAATTAGAAGACTTACTCATCCGTTATGAGGAATTAATGAGCGAATTAAGTGAGCCGGATGTTGCAAATAATCCGGAGCGTTTCCGTAAGCTGATGAAAGAGCAGAGCGATATTCTGCCGATCGTAGAAGCTTATAAGGAATACAAACAGTGCAAACAGAATATCGAGGATTCCCTTGCTATGTTAGAAGAGGAATCTGATGAAGAGATGCGTGAGCTTGCAAAAGAAGAATTAAATGATGCAAAGAGCCGTGTCGCAGAGCTTGAAAATGAATTAAAGATTTTACTTTTACCAAAAGACCCGAACGATGACAAGAACGTAATCGTAGAGATCCGTGCAGGTGCAGGTGGAGACGAAGCGGCATTATTTGCGGCAGAGATTTACCGTATGTATCAGCACTATGCAGAGACGAAGAACTGGAAGACAGAGATTATGGAATGTGATGATACCGGAATCGGCGGTATGAAGAGTGTGACCTTTATGATCACAGGAGCAGGTGCATATTCCGTGATGAAATATGAATCCGGCGTACATCGTGTACAGCGAGTTCCTGAGACAGAGTCCGGCGGACGTATTCATACATCTACGATCACAGTAGCAGTGATGCCGGAAGCAGAGGATGTGGACGTTCAGATCGATGAGAAGGATATCCGTATCGATGTCTGCCGTTCTTCAGGAGCAGGTGGACAGTGTGTCAATACGACAGACTCTGCGGTACGTTTGACCCATATGCCGACAGGTATCGTGATTTACAGCCAGACAGAAAAATCACAGATCCAGAACAAAGCCAAGGCTTTTGCCCTGCTGCGTACCAAACTGTATGATTTGGAACAGCAGAAAGCACACGATGCAGAGGCAGAGCTGCGTAAGAGCCAGATCGGTACCGGTGACCGTTCTGAGAAGATCAGAACCTATAACTTCCCACAGGGACGTGTAACAGATCACAGAATCAACCTGACGCTCTATAAGTTAGATAAGATCATGAATGGTGACATTCAGGAGATCATTGATGCCTGCATTGCAGCAGACCAGGCGAAGAAGCTGGCAAATATGAATGAGTAAAGAATATGTTGCTTAAGTAGAAATAGAGTCATCCTTGGATGGCTCTAATTTCTTACTACGATTCGGGTGA